>JAKLHU010000241.1 GCA_022709995.1 Verrucomicrobiota bacterium
ATGGCGTGCAGAGTGTTCGCGAACAGCTGCCGGGACTGCGGATAGTCTCCATGCGCAAAGGCCATCCAGGCCGCCCGCAGGTCGCCGGCGGCGCCGTCGCAAAGCACCAGCAGCTTTTCGGCTTCCGAGAGACGGCCTTGCAGGATCATCTGGTCAACAAGCGGCAGCAAGGCGCTCTGATGCAGATCGTGCCGACGCGCGACAATCACGTCTTCCAGAATTCGGGAGGTGCGCAGGCGATTCGTCAGATAGGTCTGATACTCCCACGCGCTGATCGACAGCAGCGGGGCCGGCAGATGCATCAGCCAGTCATGGTCCAGACCGGCATCCAGAAACGAAAAGGCATCATCGCGTTGACTTCCGGGCGGAAAAAGCCGATAGTAGTCCTGGTACAGTCTCTTCAGCCTCTCGTCCTGGTGCGAGTAGAGGGCGTTGCGGAGGTCTCGGCGCAGGCTTTCTCTGGGGTCGGCCGGAGCCGGTTGGAGCTGATTCAGGCAATGGGAGAGCACCTGGGCCAGGGCGTGGTTTTCCGGCCGGGCCAGGCAGTCGCGCGCCAGGGCTTCGCGCTGGCTTTCCGGGCCTTGCCAGGCGTGGTCCCCGCCTGCTGTCGCCGGCATCGCTGTCGTCAGCAGCCTTTGCCGCTGGAGGAAAGTCAATTTGGCCAGGCGGGGAAAGGCCTTGGCAACGGCATCAACGGCCAGCAGGGAGTTGAACTCCGATTTGGACAAGGGCTGCCAGGCAACCGCCAGCAAGGTCAGCAGTTCGTGGTTGGTCGCGTTCGTCGTCGTTGGCTTTACACTCAATCTTGTCGTCCCTCATAATCTACACAAAATCCCGGCCAAGCCCGTCTGCCCCGGCCGGGCCGGCGCCGGCAAGGCCCAGGCCCAGGCCCCCGGCGATGCCGGGTCCGCCTGGCCCGCCTGGAACTGGAGCCGTGTGGTCGCCGCCCCTCGGCCGGATTGCCGGCCGCCCGTCCGCGACCGCGCCTACCCCTGGGCCTCGGCCAGCTCCAAGCCTTTGCGCGCCATGTTGAGAAAGGCCGGAAACTGGTCGGCTTCGGTGGCGGCTTCCACCAGCATCCGGAAACCGGGAATGATAAACTGACGATACCATTTCAGGCCGTCCTTGCCCCAGAGCTTCCCGTAGGCCCCGAGAGCCTGCAGAAGACGCTGACAGGCCGCCGCGTGCAAAATGAATTTTTCCGGCGGGACGCCCCCCAGTTCCCGGACTTTGCCGCAGTATTCCTGCCAGGCCGCCAGACGGATGTCCCGCGGCAGGCACTGGTAGGGGTCGTAGAGCAGCGAGCCGAGGTCGTACGCCGCGCAACCCAGGCGCATGCCCTGGAAGTCAATCAGATACGCTTCGCCATCCTTGACCTTCACATTGGCGCTTTGCAGATCGCGATGGATCGGCACCAGGGGCTGCCGCAGCAGCAGCGAACGGATCTGGCAATAGTCATGGGCGGCTTCACTCCAAAGCTCCGGAGCATGCAAATAACCGTCCAGCATGTTGTTGCGAAAATAGTCGCGCTCCCAGTCGTACAGCCCTTTGGTAAAGCCCTTCTGCAACGGCAGCTCCTCCAGACGCGCCGCCTGGTCGCCAAGGACATGCAGGCGGGCGACCTGCTCAACGACCTGGAGCAGAAAATTCTCGCGCAATTGCTGCGGGGCGACCTGGAGGTCGCTTTGGCCGAGGTCGCGGGAAACAATTTCGAAGGTGTCGGCCAGATGCAGCTGGACGGCCGGGACATGCACGCCGAGGCGGTCGAGGAAGTCGCTGATGGCGGCGAAGCCAGCGTTTTCGCGGCGGTCGGGATTGTAGGCGCACCAGACCCAGGTCTGGTCGGCGCAGCGGATGCGGCTGTACTTGCGGCCGCTGCCCTGCTTGGCCAATGGTTCCAGAACGGAGCGGGCCGGGTCCAGGCCGAGGCTGATGAAGACGCGCGGGTCCGGCCGCCGCTCATCGTTGACGGGCTTCGGCGGCTGCACGTCGTCGCCGACGAAAATGCCGTCGGCATACAGCAAGGGCCGGGGCAGCCGGGTGTAGTCCCAGAGCACGGCGTTGTGGAGTTGGGAACCGGCCGGGACGCCGAGTTCGACGCCCAGACCGAGGGCGCCCGTGCAGGTGACGCCTTTCAGTTCCAGCTCAAAACGCCGCCGGGCCTGTTCGGCCTGGGCCTGCCGCAAATGCCGGTGCTGCCCCAAGGCGCAATCCGCCACCTCGCCATGCGCCCGGATGTATTCCGGCGCCGTGCCGATGTCGGACCAGTAGACCTGGCGCTTGGCGACGACGGCCTGGACCGGCAGTCCGGCGTCGGAAGCGCGCTGGTAGGCGTCGATGATGTCCGGCGTGGGGCTGTTGTCGTCCAGATAGTCAAGCACGTCGCGGCGGAAGATGTGGACGCCGGAAAACGTGTAGGCGCCATGATCGCGGTCGCGGAATTTGATGATGCGGCCGTCCTGGTCGAGGGAGACGGTCAGGGGGCCGCGGCCGGGAATCAGCAGGCAGGTGATGGCGGCGCGCTGCTCCTGGTGGGCGGCGATCAGGCTGTTGAGGTCGTAGTCCAGGATGACATCGACGTTGTGGACGAGGAAATGCTCGGCTTCCGGAAGCAGGCGGATGCCCTGGCGGAGCCCGCCGCCCTGGTTGAGGAGCGATGCCTCCATGGACACTCGGATGTCCCAGGAATGCGTCAGAGACAGGCGGCGGCACGTTTCATACACGCGGTCGCCTTGATACGAGGCGTTGACGACGATCTTGTCCAAACCGGCTTCATGCAGACAAGAAGCCGCCAGCTCCAAGAGCGGCGCCCCGCAAAAGGGAACCAGGGCTTTCGGCCGGGTCAGGGTGGCCGGCCGCAGGCGCCGGCCTTCGCCGCCGGCAAGGATGAATCCGCTGATTGTGGTCATGGCTGTCAATAGGTTGCTAATAATAGAATGGACTGACTTCCGGAGGCGGCCGGCGCCCTGTCGGCGGCGACAAGCCGCCGCGTCAAAACTACACTATAAATAATTAATGCGGTTTTATCTATGCACGGGTTCGCAATTTGCCAAAATAGAGGTCACCCGGCGGGAGAATTCCCGGCTGGTGTACGGGGCTATGTCGGCGGCGCCTTGCCGGCCGAGCCGGGCGGCCGTCGCCGGGTCGGTCAGCAGGGATTCGAGGGCGCGGGCCAAAGCCTTGATGTCGTTGGCGGGTACGAGGATGCCGTTGCGGTCGTGGCGGAGCCATTCGCGGACGCCGCCGACATCGAAAGCGACGACCGGCACGCCCACGGCCATTGCTTCCGGGCCGGTCATGCCGAATGGCTCCTGCCAGCGGGAAGGGAAGGCCATGACCGCGGCTTGCCGGTAGAAGGGGCCCGGGGCAGACACAAAGCCGGGGAAGTCAACCCGCTCGGCTATCCCGAGCCGGCCGGCCAAGCGCCGGCAGAAGTCGAGGTCGCCGCCCTCCCCGACCACGGTCAGGTGCCAAGGACAGGAAAGCCTGGCCACCGCCTGCAGCAACAGGTCGACGCCTTTGCCCCGAATGACTTGCCCGACAGAGAGAATTTCCCCGGGCCGACCGGCCGGCGGCTGGCCCGGGCCGCCCGCCGCCGGCGACGACCCGCAGTCGACCAGCGGCGACAACTTCTGCAGACGGCTCGGCGGAACGCCGTTGGCGACCAGATTGTTGAGCATGTAATCAGAGCCGGCGAGGACCAGGTCGGCCTGGCGGACGAAGGCCAGGTTGCGGCGGAAATCGCGCCAGCGGGCCTGCCGGGCGGCGGTCAGGCCGCACGGCAGGCAATAGGGACCGCAGGGTAACCGACAATTTATTCTGTTGATGGGAAGGTATTTGTGTCGCCGGAAGCAGTAGTAGTCATGGTCATGCACATAAACGGCGGTCGGAATGCGGCCGGGCAAAGCGGCGGCCGCCGCGCAGTCGCGGCATTTGTGCAGCCACAGCCAGTCCGCTCCGGAACAGCGGCGCGCCAAGGCCTCGGCGCCATAATCAACCGTCGCGAACGGCGTTCGAAACAGGTCCGTGTCCCGGCCGGGAAAATCAAAGACGCCGCGGCATTCGACGCCGGCGGCTTGCAGGGCCTGCGCCGCCTGGAACAGAAAACGCTCGACGCCGCCATGAAAACCCCCGATGGTTGAATAAAAGACAATGGTGAGCGGCATGCCTGTAGTCTCCGCGATTGGCTTCAGCCGAGGCGCCGGCCTTTTCCGGCCAGGGCGAGGATTGTCCGGCGTTCCGGTGGTTGCAGGCAGGTGAACCAGCCGATGGCCAGGCAGGCCCCGCCAATACCGGTCATGGCCAGAAGAAGCAGAGGGAAGGTCCAGTACTGGAGGGGGACGCGGTGGGCCAGCAGCCAGGCTGGAACCAGGACCGGTAGAACCGTCAAAAGAGGAGG
>JAKLHU010000242.1 GCA_022709995.1 Verrucomicrobiota bacterium
ATCGGCTGGCCGCCAGACATGCCACCGTCTTTTTCCTGCAGTCCCCGGACGACCTCCAGGCCAGCATGGTGCGCCATTACAATCCCGCGACGTCAACCTGGGAAGAAACCAGAAACTGGCTGCCGCCATCCTGCCGGACCATCGGCATCCTGGCCGGAGCCTCCTGCCCGGACTCCGAACTGGGAAACCTGATCCGGAAAATCGCCCGCCTGGCCTGACCCACCGCCATGCTATCCTATCGTCATAAGTCCCATGTTCCAGCCGAAGTTGCGCATCAGTGAAGAGCATTGGCCCCCCTGGCCAGGCCACGACAACCACTGCCCTGATCCTCTTGGCGTCGCCCTCCCCGGCGAATCCGGCGGGTTTTCAGCCCGGCTGGAGTTTGGCAAATCCCGCGGCAAAGCGGTTCGGCGCTCCCAAGTAGGCGCCCCAGGCCCTGGGGCGCTCAAGCGTCTTTTCGTCCAACGCCCGGCTCGGCGAATTGGCGATTTCAGCATCCTGGAAAATTGCCATTCTTGGGTAGGTACGGCGAACCAGGCCAAGCCCGGTCGCTGCACTACGGACTTTGGCCAAACTCCAGGCTGGCTTTCAGCCGGGCCTTGGCAGCCCCAAAGCGCGATTCCGCCACGGTGAATAGCCACAACGGAGGCCCAGCTTGTGCGGAAAGCGCCGAGCATAGCGGGCACAGAGCTCGTCGCCGACCCCGGCGCCATGCAGCAACGCCAGCATGGTCTCCCGGTGCGGCCGCATCAGTTCCAGCGTCGCGGCACGAATGTCCGCCGCCGCCGGCGCCTGGCCAGCAAAGGCGCAGGCGGCCGCGGACACGGCCGCCGAGTCGTCCGAAACTTTCGCCGTCGCAAAATCCGGCAAAACCAGATCCCGGCCGCCGATGTTCGCCGTATTCACCACCGGCAAACCGCACAACACATATTCCGCGCTGACGAACATCGCGCCTTCCTCCGCCGATAGGCACAGCCCGCACCGCGCTTGATTGATCGGATACGCAATCAACGGCGAGGGCCAACTCCTCGTCACCTTCGCCTGCGGCAAACCACGCAGCGTCGCCTCGGCGTAGTCGCGCTCCCTTTCCGAAAAACTGCCAATCAGCCTCAGACTGCGGACGGCCGCCGCCAGCGCATGGCGCTTGAAAGGCGTAATCCGGGCGATGTAGATGGCATCATGGCGCTTGCGCACCAACGGCAGAATCGGATAACGACGCTCGTCCAAAAACGCATTCTGGTGGCATAACACGACTTCCTGGCCAGAACGCGACAAAGCCGCCACCTCCTCCGGGCAATTAGCCAGGATCAACACCCGGGAAAGCTGCGGCAGGCGTTGCCGCGCCGCCTGAAAATCCATGCCCAGGCGGGCCGCGGCGGCTTCCGTCTGGCATTGCCACCCCAGCTGAATGAACAAAGTGATCGGGATGTCCCGAGGCAGCGCGGCCGCATAAGCATCCAGATGAGACAAAAAATCGCGTTCGTAGGCCGCCAGCACATACGGCTGTCGCGACAACAGCGCACACGGCAGATATGAACCTAAACCGATGGCCGACCACATGCTCATCCAGCTATCCTGATTTTCTGTCCGCGCATTCCCCGTCAAATCAATGGGATGTGCCTTCCGCCATCGCGCGGCAAGCCGCCGGGCCCTCCGGCGTCCGCCACCCGCCGTCCGCCGGTGCTTTGACCGGTTGCAAAAATCGCCGGCAGGCCGGGCCTATTCATTTAGTATAATTCCTTACTCCTCCAGATGCAATTGAACCGCGACACGGTTCGACTGCTGTTGCTGGTGCCGGTGAAACGGCCGCTTCCCGAGTCTGCGCCACGCCAGCAGCGCCAACCGCCACGACCGCCAGACCAAGCCCGGCCCGAAACATTTACCGCCCGGCCGGCACTGGCATTGCCCGAGTCGAAGCGTTATCTTACACTCCTGTTGACAGCCCGGTCCGCCCAGAACACACCACCTCAAGCGGCGGAAACAGGCGGGCCGACTGAGGCCACCGACCCTGTCCCCGCCATTGTCGAAACAAGGACACCAGCCCCGGCACGCGACCAGGACGCCTGCCCATCACCTGGAGAACACGAACCATGAAAACATGCCTTCTGGTCATGGCCTCGGCGGCGGCGCTCGCCGCCCAGAATCCCGGCCTGCCCGACCCCGGCGCCGCCAATCCACCCAGCGGCAACCCGGCGGCGATCCGAGCCGTCAACCGCTTCAACCCCGACGACCCGGAAATCATCCATGAACGCTACCTCTACAAAGATCGGCTCATGACCAATCCGGTGTACTTTGTCAGCGGATACATGGACATCCGCGACGCCCCGCCCAACTCCTGCCTGGTGTCCAACAAGGGCAATCGCCTGACGTCGTTCTTCGACCAGGACAAAAAATATCTCTCCTGCGTGGAAAACATCCACCCCGTGCCCATCCCACCGCAAGCCGCCTTTGCCCGCTCCTCCTTCAGCAAGGGACTGCTGGCCGGCCTGGTCATCAACGTGGCGCCGCCGGACTCGGAACCGGCAGCCGACAAGGCCGCCGCCGGCAAGCTCTTTGTCAACGACATCTGCCTGCCAGCGACCCTGTATCTGCTGTCCGATACGCCAAACGAAATCTTCGTGCAGCCTTTCCTCAAGCGCTGGCGTCCCCATGACGACTTCGTGCGCTTCGCCCTCAGCGGCAACCATCCCTTCCGACGCCGGCTCAGCCATGTCGCCACCATCGCCGCTCCGGTTGACGGCAGCATCCTCACCACCGAACTGGTCAATGGCGACGAATTCCGCACCCTCAAGACGTTGTCCTCGACCATCCGCGTCGGCGTCAAAGGCAAGGGCAGCGGCCGAGTCACCGCCCAGATCATCGGCGACAGCTACACGCAAGGCGGCTTTTTCCGCGACGCCCTGCTCAAACCGGAACAGGTGCCGGGCCTGAGCCTGATCGGCCTGCGCAAAGGCGCCCAGAACCAATACGACGAAGGGCGCGGCGGCTGGCGGCTGGACTCCTATTTCACGATCCCCACCCGGCCCGAGTCGTCGTTCCACTCCTGGATGCACCCCGAGGGCGACTTCCGCTACTGGGGCGTACGTGAATTCTGGGTCGCCGCCTGGAAATGCTTCCGCAAAACCGCCGGCGACGCCTTCGAACCGAATTATTCCTGCGGCCGCTTCGACGCCTGTCTGCCGAGATTTGACGAAAACACCGGCGTCCTGCTGCAGCCCATGCCGGGAGACATGCAGTACGACCACGCCCAAAGCACGTTCCTCGTCTATGACGGCAAAAACTGGATGCCACGCCGGCAGGAAGACTTCAACTGGCGCTTCGACTACCCCAAATACCTCGCCATGTGGGGTCTGGAAGCGCCGCAGTTCCTGTTCGTCGCCCTCGGCCTGAACGACTTCTGCAACCAGCTCCAGGCCGACTACAGCCAATGGGACCAACAAATCACCACCCTGAAAAATTCCTATCTGGAGGCCAGGCCGGACGGCCGCTTCGCCATCTGCATCCCCTGCTCGTCCTGCGGCGTCCTCGACAACGCCGCCGGCGCCTTCACCTTGAAACAAAATGCCGCCATGTGGAATTTCCGCCAACATCTCATCGAGCAGTTCGACCGGCGCGAACAGGACGGCTTTTATCTGGTTGACACGGCGATTACCGTCGACAATGAATACGGCTACCGATTCCTGCCCAAAAACGACATCACCACCCCCTATGCCGCTTGCCCGGACGAGGCCACCCTGAAAGTCCAGACCGGCAACCCGCACCCCTACAACTCCTATCCCTGCATGGGCGTCCCCATCGCCGCCTTCATCCAGGCCCTCCGCGAATAACGCACCGGACCGGCCCCGGCTTCCCGAACCTTTTCTGGCGCCACCTGTCAGCAACCCGCCCAACGCTCTTCACGTATGCGCGTGCCTCTGGCTGGAACATGGGACCAATAGGACGCTGAAATAGAACATAGAGGACATATAGGACTTATGGGACGATGAATAGGACAATGGGACAAATATGCACTTGGGTTATTGAAGTCGCCCAAAAGCCAAACCGCAACCCTTAACAACCTGAACTTTTCATCTCTTTGAGGTAACTACATTTTTCCGCGGCCGGCGAACTTTCCTGCCGGCCTCCCCGGGCTCGACTCCATGTTCCAGCAGCAGTCCGGGGGCAACGACCTCGAATAGCTCCCTGGTCTTCATCGGCACCTCCAGGTTTACTTTCGCGGCATCGGCGAACTGGACGACCTTGAACTTCCTGGCCAGGTCCAGCGCCTTGTTGACCGTCATGACGCCGAGCAGATCGGCTTTTCTCAGCGCGTTTTCAACCATCTTGCCCAGCGTCACGGCCAGGAAGGCGATGAACACGCGCCCTTCCAGGCTGGCATCCCCCGATACT
>JAKLHU010000243.1 GCA_022709995.1 Verrucomicrobiota bacterium
AATAATTTCAGGAAGAACTATTTTTTCTGCTTGCAATTTGGTTTAGGGTAATCATTTTATTCGGCATGTCTTGGGCGTGATTGCGGCCATGGTGACCGCCGGCCGCGGGGACGGGCGCGGGTGGCTTCTTGTAAGTTATTCCCTTTTAATACATTGCAATAGAAAAAAAGGCAACTTCTTTGGTTTGGAGGTGAAAACGAAAGGAGAAACTGGAGCCGGGCCGGTGTTTTTTTGCCGTCTGCCGCTTGCGCTTCATCTAATATGATGTACCTTCTATAAGTTGGAAAGCTTTGTTGCAATAAAAAAATGTTTTGCTCTGTTCTCAAGGTATCCGGCGCCGAGTGTAAGTTACGCGCCGGGAAACGTCGAACCACCAGCTTGAAAGGGAGCCTCTACCATGAGCATTATTCAAATCGTTGTCATGATTGTCGCCGGGGTTGTTGCTTTTGTGGCCATGAACAAGCAGAAGACGGGGGCGGCCTGGGGGCAGCCGGTGGCCATCATTTGCGCCATCATTGCCATTGTGGCAGCCTTGTGGAGCACGGTGAGCAACATGAGCGGCTCGGGCGCCAAAAAGGCCCAGGACCGGGAAGTCGAGTTCCAGAAGATCCAGACCCGCAAGCTGGGGCAGTACCTCGCGCAGAACCACGCCGGCGCCAAGGCCGTGATCATCAACGACCCGTTCAACGACGGCACCCGTCCGAATCCCATGCTCGAAGGCCTGAAGGAAGGCCTGGGCAGCGCCATCACCATCGTTGCCGAAGTCGCCCCGGTGGTGCCCAAGATGGAGAATGCGGAAGGGCCCGAGGGCGAAATGATGGCTCCCATGGAAACCTGGTACACCGCCAAGGCGATGGACGACATTCTGAAAGGCGCCAACGCCGAGTACGACTTGGTCATCACCTGCATCGGCCTGCCGGCCGGCGGTCTTGCCCGCCTGAAAGGCAAGAAAGTCGCCATCGCCGGCGGCAGCGTTTATGAATTTGGCCCCGCCATTCAAGGCAAGGTCGTTGTCGCCGCCGTCACCTACAAGCCGGATGCCGTTTACGATGACAAGCCCGTTCCGGCGGACATGGAAGAGGCCTTCAACAAGCGCTATCTGCTGGTGACGCCCGACAACCTCGCCGCCGTCGCCGGCCAGTATGCCGAGTTGTTCGAGAAGAAATAAGCGCGCCAGAGCAGACAGATTTCATTTCAGGGCTCATCGGTGCCGTTGCGTGCCGATGAGCCCTGTTTGTCATGGCCGCCGCGCCCTGGCCATGGCGCGCGCGGGTCTGGGAATAGATGTGAAGACGTTGTATTTTGGGCATGGGGTTCGTCTAACATGAAGTCGGAGTCGTTGCAATTTCCCGTGCAGTGGCACGGCCGGCTGCTGATGCACGCCGGGGCCGCGGATATTGAGGCCGCGGTGAAGGGGATTTACCTTGTTTTGGGTCTGGCCCAGGCCACGATCGCCCCGGGCCAAAAGTCGTCCGGCGCGCGTTATGAGACTTGGCAGGTGAGCGCCGTCGTCCCGGACCAGGCTACCCTGCGGCGTCTTTTCGCCATGCTGGAAGGCCTGCCCGGATTGAAAATGCTTCTTTAAGACAGGCGTCCGGTTTTGTTTTTATGAGCGAGCAGCAACACTACGATACCAAGCGCATGAACCGTCTGGGCCGGGCCAGCCGGGCCGAACAGGTGCAGGCCATGCGGCCGTCGCGCTTTTTCACCTGGCACTGGGCCGTGCCGTCGTTCCGGCAGGGACAGCAGTGGCTGCTCGACAATCATGCCGAGATCCGCCGAGGGCAATATCTTTCCGACACGCCGGGAAAAGAAGTCTGGCGCCTGCCGGTTCCGGAATACCTCGGCGGGCTTGACATCCTGTATAAATTTTTCGTCTCCGAGCCGGCCTTCAGCGAAAATTTCGGGGCTCGGTCCCTGGCCGTCCAGGAGGCCGCGAATTTGGCGGCGCTTCGTCGTCTGGGCATTCCCGTGCCGGATGTCCTGGCGTGCGGGGAGACGCGTCGGTGGGGTCGGCTGACCGGCGGCCACATCGTGACGCAGTTCATCCCCAACACGGTGGACGCGTCGATTCTGATTCCCGGCAAAGACTGGTGGGAGCGGTCGCGGCTGCGGCGCGGCTTCTGTCTCAAATGCATGGAGCACATCGGCAAGGCTCACGCCTGCGGCTGTTTCCATTCGGCCTTTCATGCGCACAAGATTCTGATTGACAAGGACAGTCCCGAGGATGATCCGCAGCTCTACTGGCTGGATGTTTCCCGCTGCCAGTTCAAACCGAAGGTGTCGATGCGCAAGGCCATCGCCCTGGATTTGGTGACCTTGTTCATTGACCTGCGCCCTTCGACGCAGGAAATCAAAGAGTACTGCGCGCACTACCTGAAGATCAACCGATGCACGTCGTACTCGGTGGACACGCTATGGGATGCGATGATCGCCGCCTCGCCGTAAACGAGCGACGACGACGCTGGCGGCTCGGCGGCAGGCAGTCCAAAGGCAAGGCGGAAAAGTGAATCCTGAGGACGCCTTCCAGACCGGTTTTTCCCGGGCCGGGGGGCGGTCTCCGGGGCGGGGAGCGAGGAGAACAAGCACAACATGAACGCGGAAAAACTTTTCCAGACCTTGGGCGAGCCGTTTGCGGCCGGCTACTTTCATGCGGAAAACGCCTCGGCGCGGCGCCGTCATGCCGATGCCATCTGCGCCTATCTGGCGGCAGCGCCTCCGCCACCCTGCGAGCTAGGCGCGCGGCTGTACCCGTCCGGCGTCTGCGACCTGTGGCGTTTGCTGCCGGAGCAGCAGGTCAGTTTCAGCTCTGGCTGGTCAATGCACACCAACGTCGCCGCGCTGCGGGAAAAGGCCGCCGCCAGGTTCCCGTCCGGATTCGCCGCCGCTGTTTTCAATCATTGCCTGGGCGAGTTGGTTTTCGTTGAGCAGAGCGTCATTCCGCCTCGGTATGCCATTGGCGGGCGCGGCTGCATGCACAGCATTCTCCATTATCCGCGTCTTCTTCAGGAGGGCCTGCTGGCGTATCGCGAGCGCCTGTTAGCTGGCGTTTCCGGAACCGTTGCCCTGCCGGCGGCCGACAGCCGGGCCGGGGACCGGCCCGGCGCGGCCTCGGCGGCCGACTTCGCGGCGGTTTTGCTGCGGGTTCTGGATGCCATCATCGCCTACCACGGCCGCTGCTTGGATCATCTGCGCTCGGAGCACGCCGCCCCGGAGTTGATTGCCGCCTTGGAGCGCGTGCCTCTGCGGCCGGCCCGGACTTTCCACGAAGCCGTCCTGGCCATGAACGTCATGTTCTATCTGGACGGCTGCGATTCCGCCGGCCGGCTGGATGCCTGTTTCGCCCCGTATGAAGCGACCGCGACGGCCGCCGAGCGCCAGGCGCTCCTGGGCGCCCTGTGGCGGAATTTCGACCTCAACAACGCCTGGCATGTGCTTTTGGACAGCCGCCTGCCGCTGGCCCGGGAAGCTATCCGGGCGCAGCGGCCCTGGCGGCGCCCGAACGCCGGCATTCTGGTTGACGCGTCGACGCCGCCCGCCGCCTGGGAGGCGATCTTCGATTCCTGGCTGGCCGGCAACCCCAGCCCGTCGCTCTACGCCCGGGACAATTACGCCGCGCACATCGGGCGCCTGCTCGGGGTCGCCGGAGCCGACGTCGAGGACTACGCCTTTGGCGGCTGCACCGAACTCATGGTGCAGGGAAAGTCGAAGGTGGCCTCGATCGACGCCGGCATCAACCTGCTGGAAGTTCTGGCCGGCCTCATGAACGAACGCCCGTATGACGATTTCAACGCGCTTTGGGACGCTCTGACGCAGGCGATTCGCGGTCATGTCGCCGTCATCGCCAAGGCCGTGCTGGCCAACCACGACTTCATGGCGGCCCATCGGCCGCAGCTGATCCGGTCGCTGTTCATTGACGATTGCCTGGACCGTGGCGTGGAATACAACGCCGGCGGCGCCCGCTATTGCGGCGGCGTCATCAACGTCGCCGGTCTGACCAATGTCGTCAATGCGCTGTCTGCCCTGCGCAGCGTCTACCAGGGCCAATTGGACGCGACGCCGACGGCAGTCATGGCCGCCCTGGCCGCGGACTTCGACGGCTATGACCCGCTCCTGCAACGCCTGCGCCGGCTGCCGAAATTCGGCAATGGCGACGACGCGGTCGACGGTCTCGCCGCTCGCTTGTCAGCCATGATTTTCCGGGAAATCATCAGCTACAGCCGGCCGGACTTTTATTTTTTGCCGTCGGTGATTTTGTTTGTCACCTATGCTCAGCTGGGTACGTATGTCCCGGCGACGGCGGACGGCCGTCGGGCCGGTGCCCCGCTGGCGGATTCGGTCGGCGCGGCCGCCGGCACGGACCGGCAGGGGCCGAC
>JAKLHU010000244.1 GCA_022709995.1 Verrucomicrobiota bacterium
GCCTGGCAGCCTGGCGCAGCCGCATCAACAACATCGCCATCAACCACGCGGCCTCGTCTAACCACGAAAGGCACGAAAAGGAAAAAGGAAAAAAGGAGATGACTATGGAAATATCGCGTAACACTCATCCGTGAAGAGAATCTTCTCCTCAATCACTTCTTCTCTTCCATTTCGTGCCTTTCGTGCCTTTCGTGGTTCATTATTCTTCCATTTCGTGACTTTCGTGGTTCATTCTTCCGCAGGCAGGACCACCACGTCGCGGGCCTCGACCCCGAGGGTGATCGACTCGCCGCCACGCGACACGCCAACCGGGTTCAATTCAAAAAACTTGATCTCCTGCCCCTGCTCCGACACGGCGAGGTGATCCGCAATCTCGCCAAGATAGCTCGTCTCCCGAACCGTCACCCGCAGCCGATTGACGCCGTCGCCAGGACCGTCCGCCCGGAACAAGGCCTCCGGACGCAACGACAGAACGACTTTTGCCCCGACCCCGAACGCCTCGGGGCAGGCCTCGGCCGCCAAGCGCACCCCAGCCACGTCCAGCAAAACCCGCCCCGGCTCGTTGGCCACGACCGTCCCCGGCAGGAAATTCGTCTCGCCGATGAAATTGGCGATGAATGCGCTGGCCGGCCGGCGATACAGCTCCTGGGGTGACGCGACCTGGCGAACGACGCCGTCCCGGAGCACGGCGACGCGGTCCGCCATGCTCAGTGCTTCCTGGCGGTCATGCGTCACGTAGATGCCGGTCAGGCCGCTTTCCTTGCACAGAGAGCGGATTTCCCGGCGCATGTCGCGGCGAAGCTTGGCGTCCAGGTTGGCGAGCGGCTCGTCGAGCAGCAGACATCCCGGCTGCACCACCAGGGTCCGGGCCAGGGCGACGCGCTGCTGCTGGCCGCCGGACAGCTCGTTCGGGCGCCGGTGCCGCAGCTCGCTGATCTGCACACGCGCCAGCGCCTCGTCCACCCGCCGGGCCCGCTCGGCCCCGGTCACCTGGCGCATTTCCAGACCGAAAGCGACGTTTTCCGCCACGGTCATGTGCGGCCACAGGGCATAGCCCTGGAACACCATGGCGGTATTGCGCTCATGGGCCGGCTTGCCGGTGACGTCCTCGTCCCCCAGAAAAATCCGGCCGGCCGTCGGCTGTTCAAATCCGCCCAGGCAGCGCAGCAGCGTCGTCTTGCCGCAGCCGGATGGCCCCAGCAAAAAAAACAGCTCGCCGTCCCCGATTTCCAAACTGACGTCCGACAAGGCCACGACCTTGCCGAAGGACTTGCTCACGTGGTCAATGACGATTCGCATCGTAGTCACATTCTCCAAGACAGCTATTTCTGGTCCTGGGCGGGCGCGCCGCCAGAAGTTGAGTTCACCGTTCCGCGAGGCACTTCGCGGCAAGGGCCCGGTCATGCGCATTGAGCGGCATGGCCAGGACAGCCTGGCCAATCTGATTCGGCACTCCCCATTGCCGCAGAATCACGGCGATGCGGAGCCGGAACAGCTGGTCGATGCGCGGGTAACGCTGGGTCTCCTTCAGACGGGCCCGCAATTCCCAGGCCGGGTCTTCCGCCAGCGCCCGCAAAAACGCCGCAATGGCGGCGCGCTTGGCCACGTGCGCTTCGCCGATCTTGATCAGCGCCGCCACGGCGTGCGTATGATACTCGTACTTGTTCTTGAGCGCGCCGTCCCGAAGCACGTCAAAGAAAAGCGCCAGGGATTCGACGTCGCGCAGCCGCCCCAGCAAGTACAGGCAGGCATAGCCACGCAGATGATTGGAGTGGCGGCTGGTGAGGGGAAGGAATTCATCCCGTTCAACAACGGCCTGCCGCAGTTCGTCGACCCCGGTCCGGTCGTCCAACAGAGCCAGGGCCATGGCGGCGTGCCGGCGCAAATGGCTGCCTGGAGCCGCCTCCGCATACCACGCTCGCAACTCCGCCACCCGGCGCTGATGGCGCGCCGACCAGATGGCAAAGCCGGGACGGTCCGATTCCAGGCCGGCGCGGATGGCTTCGGACGGCAACCCCCAGACGGACTCGTTTTCGCCGCGCCGGTCCGGGATGTCCGCCAGGTGGCTTTTCAGGCTTGCCATCGGCACGGCCAGGCCGTCGCCATGCCCGGCCCGGGCCGCCAGCGCCGCCAGGACGCCGGCGGCTTCGCCGAGGCGCCCCATGGCGCCGTTCATGCGCACGGCCTGCCCGATGTCATGGTCCACACCAAGATGGCGCGCCGCCGCCAAAATTCCTGTCCAGCCTTTCGGAACCAGGTTTTCGCGAATCACCGGGAACCAAAGCTGCGTTCCCCACATGGAGGCGCCGACCATCCAGTCCTGGAACAACTCGCTTTCCAATGGCATGTCGTTGGTATGCGTATCGAGATTGGTGAACGCGTAGGCAATCGGGTCCGGGATCCGGGCGGCGTCGCCCAGAAACAAGTCGTTTATAGTCAGGACTTTCTCGGTCAGCACATGGAAGCCCTCGCGGATACCGGGCAGGTCGCTCAGCGCGGCCCGGTGGCCGGCCGGGCCGCCCGCCGAATAATCCTCCAGTACATGCAGCTCCGCCGTCTCCAGCATGGTCTGGGAGAACACTTCCGGGTCGTACTGGTTGATACGGCCGGCATCGAAGTTCATGCCGGCGGCGCGCTTGCCGTTGCTGGCCAGACAGGTATTGGTAAAGGTATTGTAGAGTCCGTCGGTGGCCCGGCCGGAAAGGAGCTCGCAGCCGGCCAGGCGGCAGGCGACGGCCTCGGCCGAGCTGTCAATGAGGACGCGGCACCCGGCTTCGAAAAGGACTCGGGACTCGCACCAGCGCACGCCGGTGACGCGGCGGCCGTCGCGCCGGACGTCATAGACGGTCGTTTCATAGCGGATGTCGACCCCGGCCCGGCGGGCTTCCTCCTCCAGAATCCATTTGCGCAGTTCCAGTTCGCCGCCATAGCCGCCGGCTTCCTGCCTCGCCTTGATTTTGGCATCGATTTCGCCGGTCAGGCCATACGGCGGCGGCCCGCCATAGAAGCCGGCGATGCCGCCGCCGCTCTGGGTTCCGCCGGCATAGGTGTTCCGTTCCAGGACGAGGACGCGGGCGCCCATCCGGCCGGCGGCGATCGCTGCGGTGGCGCCGGCCGTGCCAAAGCCCAGCACAATCACATCATAGTCAATCTCTGGCTTTTTTCCCATCACTTATTCTCCCCCTTGCCCAGCAGCCCCGCTGCCAGCGCGGCGACCGGATTGGGATAATTGCACAGGTCGAAACGCGTTCCAATCAACATCAATCGGCAGTCGCGCAGCGCTTCCGGACGTTGCGCCCACCGCTGATGCCAAGTACGGCGCGCGTTCTCCCAGCCGTCTTCCCCGGAACATTCCAGCCTGGCGTAATATTCACCAGTATACAGCGACTGCCTGAGCACAAAGCCGCCGTGCCGGCCATCTTCCAGGCCTTCCGGCCCGGCCACCAGGCCGGTCAGATACTGGCGCGAACCCGTTTTCGGCAAGGCGTCGTGAATCTGGCGGGCCCGGTAGATTTTCGGCCCGTCGACGCCCATGACGTGCAGGTCCTGCCCGTCGATGGCGACCACCGAACAAGACAACTCGATGTCCAACGCGCGCTTCCGGCACCATTCCGCCAGCAGCGGCGCAAATGCCGCCACTGCCGCCCGTCCCGCGTCATCCAACGCGCGATGCACACGCAGCATCGACAAATATGCCGCGGCATCCGGATGCTCCGGCTCGGCGTCCCACCCCGCGCCACCATTGAATGTCAAGGCAAAATCAGCCCCGACCACACACGACGGCTCCAAAATTTTCGCCCCGCCCAGCCGGACGGCCAGGCCGCAGCCGTAAAAGCTGGCGCCGATGACGACTTGATCAAATTCTTGCATCGCTGCCACTCCTGCCTCCTCACCCATAATTTTCGTCGCCGCCGGCGGTGCCTTGACGCGCCGGCGCGCCCGCGCCAAGCGGCGGTTTTACTGGCCATTTTGCGAGTTCCTACTGTATGCCATGAACGCAAAATATCAATGGAAGCCGTGGAAGCGGATGAAAAAACCACCAAGGGGACTATATTGAATCCATGCGTAAAGACGGCTTGAGGGAACTTGGCGTGATTCCGGCCGACGCCCCGAACCACCGCGCGAAAGGATTTCTTTACCACACCAGTCAAGGCGTTCAACCATGACACTCTCGACATGTCTTATCCGCCTCGGCATCGCCGCCATCCTGGGGATGATGATCGGTATTGAGCGCGATCTGGCGGTAATATTCGTACAGTTCCTCCTGGGTCTGGGAAATGAACATGGGCGTAAGCACAGAGACGGCATCCGCCTTTGCCTCCTCCGCGATCTTTATAAGCTCCATGACCCCGCGGGTG
>JAKLHU010000245.1 GCA_022709995.1 Verrucomicrobiota bacterium
GGCGCCCCCGGCGCCCTGGCCACAAACATTGGCCGAGGCCATAAAACGTAATCGGTCAGCCATTGCACCTGGCGGCCGTAGTGCCTGTCGCGCCAAGGTGGCGCCTCCGGCCCTGGTGCGCCCAAGCGTTGACTCCGCTATCGCTCAGTTATCAATGGCTGACCGCTTACCCTAAAACCGCCTTTCCCCAGGGTGGCGCCTTGCAAATCACCGTTGCGGCCTTATTTTCTCCCTTTCGAACCAATGCCCTCACCAGCCATGAATGCCGCCGTCCCGCCTCCGGCAGGCTGGCTGCCGGCGCCGAGCCGGATGGTCCACCCGGCCAACTTCTTCCTTTCCGCGTCCTCCATAGACATCATCACCTTTCCAACGCAACGTCATCCCATGAAGCTACTCCTCCCCTTCTTTGCCGCCCTTCTCCTGGGTTCGACCGCCGCCCTCAGAGGCGATGGCCAGCTGACCGTCCTCGGCAGCACCGGCCTGCAGAACTGGACCTCCTTCCCCCTGCAAATCCGCACCTTCACCGCCGAACAGGTGCAGCAGCCCCCGGAACAATGGCTGCTGCGCCTCTGCGAAAGCATCGACAATTCCAACCTCGTGGTCATCGGCGACTTCTTCCCGGCCGCCGCCCACCAGGCCGTGTTCAGCCACCCGGCCGTCGGCAAGTCACTGGCCGCCTTCTGGTCGCGAGGCGGCACTCTGTTCTGGGGACTCTTGTCGGCGGACATCATCATCTCGTTCCCCGCCGTCATGTCCGGCTTCTTCAAAGAGCTTGACGTCCCCTTTCCGACCATCAACTTCTATCACGACCCCGGCAAGGGCAAGGACATCGCCCTGCATGGCATCCCGGCGCCAGGCTATGACGGCCCCTTGCTGGCAACGGCCAACCAGCAACCCATGACCCTGACGGCCGTCCGTCATTTTGGACGACTGCCGGCCAAGACCTTCAAACCGGTCGCGGTCGCCCGGGAAAACCAGGACTGGCCCCTGATCGTCATGGCCGACAACATCCTCGGCAAAGGCCGCATCATCTGCAACTACTGCTACGATCTCAGCCGGGAAACCAACCACCCCTTCTATGCCAATCTCGTCACCCTCGCCTACGGCCCCCTCGCCCGGCATTCCGCCAAACAAACCATCCGGCAACGCCTCCAGCAGACGGCAGGCCCGGACAACGCCGCCCCCGCCCCGGCGCCGGCCGCCGCGACCGCCAGCCCCGCGGCGGCGGCTCCCGGCATGCCCAAGCACCTGCTTGACTTGCGGCAGCCGCAGACCGTGTCTCTGCGTAACTGGCGCGATGCCAAGCCGGCTGCCAAATCAACCCAGGTCATGGTTATGCTGTCCGATGCGACCCTCACCTGCGACTTCACCTGCTTTGACCAGGACATCGACAGCCTGGTCGCCACAACGACACAGCGCGACGGCATGGTCTGGAACGACGATTCCGTCGAAGTCAACATCGCCAGCAGCGCCAGCGCCAGCGCCGACGTCATCAAAATCATCCTCAACCCCAAAGGCGTCGGCTACGATGCCAAAAACGGCGCCGCTTCCTGGAATGGCGACTGGAAAGCGCAGACCGCCGTCGCCCCCGACCATTGGACCGCCAGCCTCGCCATCCCCTTCGCAACCCTGGGCTTCAACCCGCACGACGTCGGCTTCTTCAAAATCAACCTCTGCCGGTCGACCGCCGGCGGCAAGGAACTGACATCATGGAGCGAAGCCAAAAATCAGTTTGACGACATCGCCGCCATGGGCTACGCCACCGTGCTGGCCCCGGCCGAACTCGCCGCCAAGCTGGCCGCCGCCGCCAAGCCCGCCCGGCCGCCGGCCACCGCCATCCGGCTCTGGACCCCCAGGCCCTTCCAGCACGTCTACAGCGACACGTTTCCAGACGACTCCACCCCGCCACTGGGCACCCTTGAAGTCGTTGCCGCCCGCAACGACCGCGAAGCCGCCCAGGTCCTGATTACCAACTTCTCCGAAGACAACCTCTATTTCCGGGTCGAACCGCAATTTCTGCTGGCCGACGGCGTCACCCGCTTTTCCGAACTGGTGACCATCCGGGAAGCGATTCCGTGGCGGGCGACGACCGGCCAAGTCGTGCTCTCGCCGCTGGCGCGCCTCAACGAAGCCGGCGTCCTGGCGGTGCCGCCCCTGGAAACCCGCATGCTCTGGTTCGACGTCAAAACCCTTCTGCCACCCGGCAAGTACGCCTGGACCTGCCGGCTGGTGCCAGTCAACGCCGACAGGCCCGGACACGACATCAGCCTGACCGCCGAAATCCTCGACCTGACCTTTCCCAGCCCGCTACCGGTCGGCTCCTATACCTTCGGACCCTACGGCTTCTCCTTCGCCTACAACCAGAACCTGCGCCGACAATACTTCCAGACCTGCCTCGACTACCACATCCGCTTCCTGCAAACCGTCGACGGACCCCACCAGGCCCTGAAACCGGACGGCACCATCTCGTCCGCGCCCGCGGACTACCGGCACGAGGAAAAACTACTCCTCGAGCTGGGCGCCAACTGGGTGTACGGCTATGGCGTCGCCGCCCGCTTCCAAAACACCCTCAAGAAATACGGCCACGACCATGACCTCGGCGCCCCCGCCGTCCAGGAAAAATTCCGAACCTGGATCTCGACATGGGCGCGGACTTTGCGGGCCGACGGCGTGCCGTTCTCGCGTTTCCTGGTGCCTTTGCAGGACGAACCGGCCGCCAAGGACATTGACAACCTGCTGGTTGCCGCCAAGATCATCCACGAGGTCGACCCGGCCTTCCAAACCACGGTGACCATCGCGACCTGGAGCACCCGCGCCGACATCGAAAAACTGGCGCCCGCCATCGACGTCTGGATTCCCTGGGAACCGCGCCTGACCATGCGGGCCGAAGGCCCCGAGGAACTGGCCTTCTACCAGCAACGGAACAAACCGTTCATGACCTACCTGTGCAGCACGACCGGCAACATGGCCCCGTATCTGGACTACTTCCGCTTCCGCGGCATCCGCGCCTTCCTGCACGGCGCCGATTATTTCGCCCTCTGGGCCTGCAACAGCTGGCGCCAGAACCCCTGGAACAGCGCCGAAGACAAGGAGAAAAACGGCGCCTTCCTGTTCCTCAACGGCACCGAAGGCCCGGTGCCCACCGTGCGCGCCGAATGGTTCCGCGAAGCCGCCGAAGACCTTTACCTCCTCACCCAAGCCGCCCGCTCGCCCGACCCCAAGGCCAAAGCCCTGGCTGACCACGAACAGTTGCGAAAACTCCTCGACGCCAATGACCGCCAACAACCCGAAAACGTCAACGCCTGGCGCCTCGCCATCACCAGAGCCCTCGCCGCCAAACCGTGACCGCCACCGCGACTGCCACGCCGCCATCCGATAAAAATCGCCCCCAAACCCGCAAATTGCCTCCCCATGACTGGCAAAATGACGTTCCCGGCATATATTGAGAATCTGTATTTTAATCATCCCTGTCCTGAACCGCAACCACGGGAGAACCCAATAATGGCTACCAGTACATTCCGCAACAAAAATGAAGTCCGGCCCAAAAAAGGCGCCAGTGACAGACGTCGCCGCGTCGAAACCCAGAAAAAACGCCTCGTCGGACTCGGCATGCCGGAAGAAGCCGTGCAAAAACTCCAGGTCGACGAAATCAGACTCCTCTTGAAACACCCGAAAAAGGTCGAACAGCAGTTCGCCCAATAAAACCCCGACACCGCGTCACCGCCAGCGGTGACCTCATGTCGGCAAAACGCCGTCCGATAACCACCGGACGGCGTTTTTTTTATCTCCGGAAACATCTCGGCACTTGCAAAGGGGAAAATCTGATTTATAATTGTATCAACTTAATAATCAAGTAATTACAAATCATTTTAATCATCCTTTTTCATCGCTGTTCGTCTTCTTTCACGGCCGGCAATGACTTTCTCGCCATGACCTCGACCACCACCGATATATACGATCCGGAGCGCCCCCGGGAGCGCCTCCAGGAGCTGGGCGCCGACGCCCTCAGCGACCGCGAGCTGATCGCGATCCTGCTGCGGACCGGCATCAAGGGCAAACCGGTGCTGAAAATGGCCGGCGAACTGCTTGCCGCCTTCAACGGCAGCCTCCTCGGCCTGTGCGCGGCCAGCATCGACGAGCTGCGCCGCTTCCCCGGGCTGGGCAAAACCAAGTCGCTGGAGCTCTTCGCCGCTTTTGCCCTGGCTCGCCGGCTGGCCCGCAAACGCCTGGAAACCAGGCCGCACATGAACAACCCGCAGCTGATCGCCGACTTCATGCGCGAAATCTTCCTCTCCGAACGGCAGGAAGAATTCCACGTCCTGCTGCTGGATCCGCAT
>JAKLHU010000246.1 GCA_022709995.1 Verrucomicrobiota bacterium
GGTTTCCCTGACGACGCCCTCCGGGAAAAAACTCGCCCTCGGCAATGCACAGTTCAAGGAGGTGACCGCCCTGGCTTTGGCCGAAGCGCCCGAAACCGGCCTCTACCAAGTCGAGGTCTCCGCCGGCGGCAACTGGTCCGCGATCAAACGCAGCAATCGCGCCGTCGTCCTGCCGGCCTACCCCAAGGCCGCCCACCTGGCCTCCGGCGGCGGCGACTACTTCGTCCTCGTCCCGCCCGGTTCCGGCGAATTCGGCATCCGGTTGTGGGGCGAAGGCGCCGAAGGCCTCAAAGCCACCATCTTCGACCCGGCCGGCAACCAGGTCTGGCAGAAGGACGACATCTCGGCCGTCGAGCAGTTCGTGGGCACGCCGGAGCAAGGCCAGACCGGCGGCGTCTGGAAGCTGCGGGTGGAAGCGCCGACCAATCTGCCGGTCATTGAAGACCACTTCATCCGGATTTACGGCATCCCGCCGTTCATCGGCCTGGCACCCGAACTGCTCCTGGCGCCGGCGCCGTAAACCACCCGGCTCGCCCGCCGCCGGGGTCATGTCCGGCGGCGGGTCCAAACGATGGAAACGACAACGCAGGAGACCGCCGCACAAGCCGGCTGCGCCAGCCTCAGCGACACTGCAATCAACCCCATGCTCCCTATTTAAGGGTTCGGTTTGGTTTCGGGCGACTTCAAGAACCCAAGAGCGTAGTCGTCCCATGGTCCTATCCACCGTCCCATACGTCTCATAAGTCCCATACGTGTCCTATTCCACCGTCCTCCCGGTCCCAGGTTTCCGGCCGAGTGACGCGTACATAAAGAGCATTGCCGAAGTCCGCCCTGCGGAAAGCCAGACGCGCGGAGTACCCAAAAGCCCGACACGAAAAAGCCACGCCTCGGATCCGAGGCGTGGCTTTTTGCCGCCAATGGCTGATTGCACAAGCTGTCGGCCTGAACGAGCGGGCGTTCCCAAACCGATTTCGACCGGACACTGCCCGTGCCAAGCGGCAGTCACCGCAAGTTATTTCTTCAACAGCTCCTGCAGGTGCTCGACATACTTTTCCGCGCCGCCTGGCTTGTAGCCGGTCTTGCCGATGATTTTGCCATCGGTGTCAACCAGATAAATGGTCGGGTAGCCCCGCACTTTGAATTCGTCGGATAGTTTTTTGTTCTGGGCCTTCACGTCCGCCGTCTGTTCAATTTCCCGGGGGAAGTCGATTTTCATGAGCACCAGATTCTTGGCGGCGTAGTCCTGGAAGGCCTTCTGCGAGAAGACTTCTTTTTCCAGCTTGATGCACCACCCGCACCAATCGGAGCCGGTGAAATTCATCAGCATCGGGACTTTCTTTTCCGCCGCGGCCGCCTTGGCCTTGGCAAAATCATCAAGCCAACCCGCGTCCGCGGCCCGGACGGCCACCGCAGCCAGACACAACACGCCCATCATCGCCAACAACGTCTTTTTCATGGTCGTTTTTTCCTTTTTTACTGGGGGACATTCATGCTTCCGACAACACCGGATCGCAACTCCTGGCTCAACGTGCTTCACAGCCGTTTCTGACCGGCGACCCACACCTGCTTGGGTTCCAGGTCGGCCGACATCCGAACCAGGTCCGCCCGAAAACCCGGGGCGATTTTCCCGCGATCGGCAAAGCCCAGCGAACGGGCCTGGTTCCATGCCGTGGTTTTGACCAGCTGCGCCAACGGAAGTTGCGTCAACCGGCGGACTCTCTGCAACCCGCGATGAAACAGCAACGTACTCCCGGCCACCCGGCCGTTGGCGATGCGGGCGCAGCCCTCGCGGACAGTCACCGGCAATCCACCCAGCTCGTAGGCGCCATCCGGCATGCCGGCGGCGCGCATCGAATCCGTGATCAACATGATCCGCTCGCAACCGATGACCGCAAACAAAAGCTGAATCATCTCCGGACACAAGTGCACGCCGTCGCAAATCAGCTCGACGAACACGTCCTGGTGCAGCAGCCCGCCGCCCACCAGGCCAAAATGCAGATGATGCAGCGGCGACATGACATTGCAGAAATGCGACATGTGCCGCAAACCCAATAGACGAGACTGCGTGAACTGCTCGTAGGTCGCCTGCGAATGCGCCACCGCCGGCATGATGCCGCGCGCGACCAGCTGCCGCACCAACGACAAGTCATGGTCAAGCTCAATGGAATATGACACCTTGCTGATCGGAAACAAGGAGGCCAGCCGGTCGACCAGACCAATCTCGGGCTGACGCAGATAGGCCGGATTCTGCGCCCCGGCGCAGTCCGGAGCGATGAAAGGCCCCTCCAGATGGATGGCCGGCATGTCGGCGCCATCCCGGTTCCCGCGCTGGAAAATCTGGGCCTGGGCAAAGACCTCCGCCAGCCGCGCCTCGGGCAGAGTCAAGGTCGTGCCCAAAAACGACGTCACCCCCTGGGTCAGCTTGTGCCGGGCGAAGGCCGCCAGAGCCTCCGGGGTGGCGTCGCAAAAATCATGGTTGGCCCCGCCGTGCGTGTGGATGTCGAAAAAACCCGGCAGCAGCAGATCGCCGCCCAAATCATAACACTCCACGTCGCCGGACGCCGGACCGAATTCTCTCTCCGGAATGACCTCGCCCGGCAGATACAAGCCGATGACGACGCCGTCGGCGACCACCAGGGAAGCATCGGGAAGATCGACATCCGGCGAAACAATATGCGCCCGTTGAAACACTGTTTTCATGGCATGCTCTTTCTCGGCGGCCCGGACGGCGGTGCGTCAAGGCGGTTTCGCCCTCGCCTCAAGGCAGGGCAATGACATCGGTCGTATAGACGATTTCAGCCCTCGGGTGGCGATGCAGGTAGGATGCCGGCAGTTCCGGGGTGACCAGCCCACTCTGCAGGCGCCGCAGCGGCGCCGCCTGCTCCGGAAAACACGCCAGCAGGAGGATTTCAGCGGCGGCGAGAATGGGTTGCAGGCCCATGGTCACCGCCTGGCGCGGCATCAGCGATTCGTCGTTGCCAGCCGTCAAGCGCGCATTGGTCGCTATCGTCATGGGCGTCAAGTCGATGATCCGGCTGGGCAGCTCCGCATAGGCGTCGACGCTGATCGCGGTTTCGGGAAGAGGTTCATTGAAGGCGATATGGCCGTTGAAGCCAATGCCCAGGAGCTGCAGATCCAGGCCGCCGGCCGCCGCGATCTGCCGATCGTACGACGAGGAGTCGGCCGCCGGCGGATAAAACGCCGACGCGGCCGGAAAACCGCGTTCCGGCGCCAGGCGGGAAAACAGGTTTTTCCGCATGTAGGCCCGATAGCTCAATGGGTGGTCTGCCGGTACTTCCCGACCGTCGGGGGCGACATATTCATCCAGGTTGAACGTGCGCAACCCCCGGAGATCCGTGCCCGCCGCGTTGAACTTTCCGGCCAGCAGTTCGTACAGGCGCAGCATGGTGTTGCCGGTCGCCAGCCCGAGGTTGCATTTTCCGGCAGACGCCAGGCGGCGTCTCGCCGCCTGGAAAATCCGCTCGGCGCCATACTGACTCATGGCCTCATAATCTTTGACCGTTGTCCATTGCATGATTCCACGTCCTTGATTTTCAGAACCGTTTACGGCGGCAACGCGCCTGCGCCGAGGCCGTCGCCCTCTTCGGCGCCGGGTGGTTGGTATAATAAAGATAAACATCCTCCGGCGGCCGGCGCCGTACGGTTGCCGTCCGCGGCCGCCGGAGGCGGCTCGCCGTCCTCACGGCTGCAGCTTCAAATCGCCAAAGTCATCCGGGTTATGGGCGCCGCCGCCATGCCAAAACAGCGTCTCGGCCTTGAGCTTGTCTACATAGCGATAGCGCAGGAACAGCGTCTTCAGGCCTTTTTCCAAGGCCATGGCCGGAGTCACGTTCAACGTTTTAAACGGCACCGTCACCATGACGCTCCAACCGTCCTGGTCGTTCGCCGCCTGCACGTCGACATCGCCATTCCACGTCTTGTCAAACTGCCTGGCGTCATAGATGTTGCCATTCATGTCTACCGCTATCTGATAATACGTCGGCGCATTCCCGGAATCGCGGCCAGTCAGGAAAATTTCGAATTTGTCGACTTCTCGCCAGACGTCGCGGGGGCTGCCCGCCGGCGCCGACGCGGCCCTGGCCACCGTCTTGTCCTCGCAGCGGGCGCCGATATAGAGGTTGTCGTCGTCATAGAGCACCTTGACCGTCGTGGCCATGATCGGAGCGGCCGAGCTGCGTTCCAGAAACCGGTCGCTCGGCGCCGCCTTTTCCCAACCGCCGCCGTCAAGGCGCGCGACCAAGGCCGGCCTGGTCGCGGCGCGCACCGCCGTATAGCCAAAAGGCTGGCAGGAGGCCAACTGGGCGTCGACG
>JAKLHU010000247.1 GCA_022709995.1 Verrucomicrobiota bacterium
GTTCGGCTACCAAAACATACTCGACTACACCCGTTTCGCTGTCGCCTTCAGCAACCGCGTCGGCGGCCTGGTCCATTTCGCCGAAACACATGACAACCAACGGCTGGCCGCCAAATCCCCGGCCTGGGCCGCCCTCCGGGTCAAGACCGCCGCCCTGTTCAGCGTCGCCGGCGCCTTCGGCCTCGCCAACGGCGTCGAATGGCTGGCCACGGAGAAAATCGACGTCCACGACGCCCATTCACTCGCCTGGGGCAGCGAACCGAATCTGACCGGCCTGATCCAGGCACTGACCCGCCTGCTCAACCAGCACCCGGCCTTCCAAGCCCAGGCGACGCTCCTGCTCCCCGACGGCTTCCGCGGCGACGCCATCGCCATGCTCCGCTATCCGCCCGCCGATGGCGCCGCCGACAGCCAAGGCCGCCCCGTCCCCCCGCCCGCGCCCCTGCTGGTCGCCGTCAACCCCGAAGAAAACCAATCCGCCATCCTGGAATGGGATGTCAGCGACTTCAACCCCGGCCGCGAAACCGTCGATCTGGTCACCAACACCGTCATCCCCATCCAGTGCAACGGCCCCCTGGCAACCCTCACCCTGCCACCCGCCGCCGCCTACTGCCTGGCCCCCGCCACCGCCCAGACCGTCACCGAAACACACCTCTCCCCGCGCCACTGGCAAGACCTGCGCGACCGGGTTCTGGACTTCATCGTCGAAATCAAAGGCTACGGCGACCTGGCCGACACCGACATCAACGGCCTGGCCCAGACCCTGTACGCCAGCCCGCGCCGCTTCGTCCGCCAAATCCTGCCCGAATCATCCTACCTGCCGATCATTGAATGGCGCCCCGGCCAGGATGAACACCGCGTGGTCATGGTCCCGCCACAGCACCTGATCATCATCCGCCACGTCCACCCTTTCATGGCCACCATCCTGCAAAACACCACCTGCCAGCAGCGCAAACGCTCCCTGCCCCAGGCCGACGGTTCATCCATCATCCTCTTCTCCCCCCTGCCCGCCCCCGCCGAAACCCCGGCCCCGGCCACCCTCATCATCAATGTCTTCGCTCGCCAGCCCAATGGCCAGCAAACCGATAACCTCTTCCACTGCGGCGCCCTATCCCTGCTCCCCGAGACGGCCGAGCCGGTCGTCAACCTGACCCTGACCGCCGAACAGATCACCCCCGAACAGGTCGGCCTGTGCACGGATCAGCACGGCGGCTTCACCTTGGCCCGCGCCGCCTGGGGGCTGCTGCGCAGCAAATACGACGCCCTGTTCGCCCCCAGCCTCGACCCCCAGGTGCCGATCGACCGCACCGTGCTCCTGACCCGCGTCCGGGCCTGGTTGATCTGCCGCGACTACCGCCAAGAACTCAACCTCAACTGCCAGACCGGCTTCGCCGCCGGTTATGCCAACCGGCTGGTCTGGTCCTTCAACGTCCCCTCCGGCATGGGCCAAAATGTCATTCTGCGGACGGAATGGCGCCTGTCCAGCGACCGCCGACAGGCCAGCCTGACCTTTGCCCGCCTGCCGGCCCCCGACCGCCACCAACACCAGACGCTTCCCGATGACACCCCCGTCGCCCTCTTCCTGAGACCCGACCTCGACGACCGCCCCAACCACCAGGTCACCAAGGCCTTCCAAGGCCCCGAACAAACCTTCCCCGCCGCCATCACCGCATTCCCCGACGGCTTCCGCTTCCAACCGTCACCCGGTCACGGCCTGACCATGCGCACCAGCGAAGGCTCGTTCCATGACGCCCTGGAATGGCACTACCAGCACCCGCTGCCCGTCGACGCCGAACGCGGACTCGAAAGCACCACCGACATCTTCTGCCCCGGATACTTCAAATGCACCCTGCGCGGCGGCAGCCAAACCACCATCACCGTCGCCACGACTGACGAGAACGCCACCCCCGCGACACCGGCCACCGCCGCCCCGCCTCTGCCTGAACAGCTCCCGCTCCGGGAAGCGCTCCGGCAAAGCCTCGCCGCCTTCGTCGTCCGTCGCGACCAAGGCAAAACCGTCCTCGCCGGATTCCCCTGGTTCCTGGACTGGGGCCGCGACACCCTCATCTGCCTGCGCGGCCTGATCGCCGCCGGCATGATCGACGATTGCCGAGACATCATCCGCCAGTTCGCCAGCTTCGCCGACAACGGCACCATTCCCAACATGATCCGCGGCCTCGACAATTCCAACCGCGACACCTCCGACGCCCCCCTCTGGCTCTTCGTGGCGACCGCCGACCTGGTCAACCACCCCCAGGGCGGAGCCGCGGTCCTCGACCTGCCCTGCCCAATCCGTTCCCTGCGGATGGTCCTCGACGACATCGCCGACAGCTACTGGCACGGCACCGCCAACGGCATCCACGCCGACCACGACTCCGCCCTGATCTACAGCCCCGCCCACTTCACCTGGATGGACACCAACTTCCCGGCGGCAACCCCGCGCGCCGGCTATCCAGTCGAAATCCAGGCCCTGTGGATATTCGCCCTTGAGTTTCTCGCCGCCCATGACGGCCGCGCCACCTGCGCCAAACGCGCCGACACCGCCCGCCGCAGCCTGGAGCAACGCTTCCGGCGCCCCGACGGCCGCGGCCTGGCCGATTGCCTGCACGCGCCGACCCCGGACACGCCGGCCCGCCTGGCCACGCCGGATGACGCCTGCCGCCCCAATCAGCTCCTCGCCGTCACTCTGGGCGCCATCACCGACGCAAAGCTGATCCGCGACATCATCGCCGCCACCCGCCCGCTGCTCACCCCGGCCGGCATCCGCAGCCTGGACGATGCCCCGGTCCGCCACCCCATCCCGGTCAGCAGCAACGGCCGACCCCTCAACGACCCCTACCGGCCCTACTGGGGATTCTACCGCGGCGACGAGGACACCCAACGCAAGCCGGCCTACCACAACGGCACCAGCTGGGCCTGGCTGATGCCGTCGTTCTGCGAAGCCCTGGTCATGGCCTATGGCCAGACCGCCATCCCCGCCGCCCAGGCCTGGATGGCCGCCGCCGCCCCCCAGATGCAACGCCAATGCCTCGGCTACCTCCCCGAAATCTACAACGGCAACGCCCCCCATGACCCGCAAGGATGCGCTGCCCAAGCCTGGAGCATGACCGAATTCTTCCGAATTTGTGAAAAACTTGCAACCTAATTCGTGAAAATGCCTTCTAACAGGCTTATATTAAGGCTGTTAAAAGCCGTTGTCACTCACCGAAAAAAGGAGCCCGACCATGCCGGCAACACAGTGCAAGCCCACCTCCCGCCCAAAAGCCATGGGCCGTTTCATCAAACGCAAAGTCGTCTTTTCCGTCACCGCCGAGCCCGGCGCCAAAGTCTTCCTGGCCGGCGCCTTCAACGACTGGGATGTCACCAAAAAACCGATGACCGACCCGGAAGGCAAGGGCTGCTTCACCTGCTCCTGCTTCCTCATCCCGGGAACGTACGAGTATAAATTCTATATTGACGGCGTCTGGTGCCACGACACCGCCAACCCAAACTTCGTGACCACGCCTTTCAACTCCCTCAACAGCGTCATCGAGGTGCTCTGAAACGCCGACCGCTTCCGGCCCGTCCACCCCAACCCGCTTTCCGAGAGGCATGTCCTATGGCCCCGAACACCCGCCCTGACCACAAAATCAAGGTCCTGATCGTCACCCCGGAAATCACCTATCTGCCGCCGGGCATGGGCAATATCGCCGAACGCCTCTCCGCCAAGGCCGGGGGCCTGGCCGACGTCTCCGCCTCGCTGGTCTCGGCTCTCTTCAACATGGGCGTCGACGTCCACGTCGCTTTGCCCAACTACCGGCGCCTCTTCCATGTCGACATCCAGGACCTGATGGACGCCAAGCTGTCCCAGTACCGCGCCAAACTGGGCCCCGACGCCAATGGCAATCAGCGCATCCACCTCGCCGAGGACAGGACATTCTATTACCGCGAGCACGTCTACAGCAACTACGCCGAAGACGGCCTCAAAATGAGCCTGACCTTCCAGCGCGAAGTCATCAACAACATCATCCCGGCCGTCCTTCCCGACCTCATCCACTGCAATGACTGGATGACCGGACTAGTGCCCGGACTGGCCCGGCGCTGGGGCATCCCGACCCTCTTCACCGTCCACAATATCCACACCCAGGAAACCACCCTCGAAACCATGGAGAACTTCGGCATCGACACCGCCTTCTTCTGGAAAAACCTGTACTATGCCCGGGAACCAGTCTGCTACGAGGAATCACGCTCGACCAACCTCGTCGACCTGCTCACCAGCGGCATCTTCGGCGCCCACTTCGTCAATACCGTCAGCCCGACTTTCCTGCGGGAAATCG
>JAKLHU010000248.1 GCA_022709995.1 Verrucomicrobiota bacterium
GGGGTGATGGTGACGGTGTCGGCGGTCGTGTAGACGGCTTGTCCGGTGACGCTGAGTAGCCCCGGGGTCGGATTGCCCTGGATCAGCTCCGGCGGGGCGCTGCTGCGGCAGGAGAGCTTCTGGCCGTTGAAGTCTTCGATCCAGGCGATGCGGTTGATCTTGAGGCTGGAACGGATGCCGCGCAGGTCGTTGGGGCCGCCGATCATGAAGATGGAGCTGGCGGCGCCGGTGACGACCCGCGCGGCCACAATGTTCCGGCCCTTCTGGAGGCGGGCGGTCACCACGTGATTGTCAATGGCGTAAGGGTGCTTGACATTGCCGTCAGCCATGGTGTCGATGATCTTCTTGCCGTTCAGATAAAGCTCCATCCACCAGTCGGCGGCGGCGCCCAGGGTGTAGTCGCACGCGATGGGGCTGGTGATTTCACCAAACAGCCAGGCGCTTTTTTCCTTGCCGGGCCCGCCGACGAGCGGCGCCAGGTCGATGGCGTGGTTGCTCAACGTGACGGCCCGGCCGGCGGCGCCGCCGAAGTGCGCGGGAATGGCGAGAAGCTCAGCCGCCGCCGGCAGCAGAAGGCGGTCGACTGGCGCAAAGACGGTCCACTGCCCGGGCAGATCGAGGTTGCCACGGAAGACGCCGGGCTCCTGCCAGACCTTGACCGAGGACACTTCGACCTCCATGCCGCGGCTGATGGAAAAGCAGCCGTTGAACGAGTCCGTTTCCGCCGTCGTGCCATTCTCCAACCCGACCGTGACGATATGGCTCTGCCATTCCGGCTGCAGGCTGACCGTGCGAAACACCGAGGTCTGATTCCATTCGCCCTTGGCGGTGTAATAGTACAATCCGACGCCCAGCTGGCCAGTTCCGCGGGCGCGAAACTGTATACGCAGACGGTCGCCGGACTTGCCCGGAAATCTCTTGGCGGTGCGGAGGCAGGCGCCGGATTCCGCGGTCGCTCCGGAGATCTGGAGCACGTTGGCGCCCTGGTCGGCGTGCGGCAGCATGGCCAGGGTCGCAAACGGCCGGAAGCCTTCCCATTCATGCAAGACCCATTCCGTGGGCTTGCCGTCCTCATTCAGCCGCACAAAATCGCCGTCAACCGCCAGTTCACCGCCCGGCAGCACGCTGGCGGCGGCCAGAAAGCTCAACCAAAACCAAAAACAGAGCCGTGTTCTCATCCTTGTCCCTTGGCTTTTATGACCGAAGACCAACAATAGAAGCCGTTCCGGCAATGGCCGGATAAGTCGGTGGGGAAATTTTGCCTGGCTTCCCCGGGCAAGCAAGAAATGAGCGCGTGCCCTTTTGGCCTCCTCACGACTTCGAGGGCAGTTTTCCCAAACAGAAGTCGAGGTGCTTCGCGTCCATTTTTTTCGTGAACCGGGACACGACGACGGTCACCACGATGGACAGCGGCAGTCCGATGATCAGGGGGTCGACAAAGGCCCAGACAAAGGGCCCGAAAGCCAGGGGCTTGCCGTCGACGATGGCCAGCGAGGCCTGCCCGAACACGGCATTGCAAAACAGCAGGGCTTTCGCCGTCGTGGCGTGGACCAGCAGCATCCAGAGCAGGCAGGCGATGGTGCCTGTGAGCATGCCGGCAATGGCGCCGGCCTTGGTGATTGAGCGGAACCACAGGGCGCCTACATACATGGGCAGAAAGGCACACGCGCAGATGCCGAAAAAGATGGACGTGCCCCGGGCCACGATTTCCACCCCGGCCTTGCCTAGGGCGTTCTCCAGATAATAGCCGAGGTACACGCTGACGATGACGCCTATCACGACGCCGATCCTGGTCGCCAGGACGCCGCCGCGGCGATTCTGCGTGTTTCCCAGCCCCAGAGCCTGTTCGTAGAAGTCGCGGCCGGCGGCCGTGCCCATGGCATGCATCTGGCTGCCGATGGTGCTCATGGCGGCGGACAGCAGGGTTAGCATGAAGAGAATCGAGAACCACCCCGGCATGCTGCCTTTGATATACATGGGGATGATGGCCTCGACATCGCCGCCCGCCGCCGCAATCGCCACCTTGCCGCCGGTCTCCCAGAAATAGACGTTGGTGAGGGCGCCGACCACGAAGGCGACGCCGGTCATCATCAGGATGAACACCCCGCCGACCGCAACCGCGCGGTTCAATTCACGCTTGCCTTTGACTGTCATGTAGCGCACCGCCAGCTGCGGCTGCGCCAGCACGCCGATACCGACGCCCATGACAATCGTGCTGACCAGGGTCCACCACAAGGGCGACCCGAAAACCGGCATGGAGGTCCAGCCGGTGTGGCCGCCAGCCTGGAGTTTTTCCGGCACCAGGGCCGCCATTTCTGTCAGCTTCTGATGCGCGTCCAGAAGGCCGCCGAGCTTCCAATAGGTGAGGACGATGAGCGCCGTCATGCCGAGCAGCATGATTGTGCCCTGCAGCGCGTCGCTGTACATCACCCCTTTCAGACCGCCCATGATGACGTATAGAGCCATGATGGTCGAAAAAACGAACAGCGCGGTTTCGTAGTTGATGTGCAATTGCTGCGACAAATACTTGGCCGCGCCGATCAGCACGGCCGACGCATACAACGGCATGACCAGAAAAATCACCACGGCGGCGGCGCCTTGGATGAAGCGCGACTGGAAACGGCGGCCCAGCACTTCGGGAAAGGTGTGCGCGTCCAGGCGAAGCCCCATGCGCCGCGTCCGACCGCCAAAAAACACGAATGCCAGAAAAATGCCGCAGAAAATGTTCAGCACCGTCAGCCACAGCAGACCCATGCCGAAAACACCCGCGGCGCCGCCGAAACCGACAATCGCCGAGGTGCTGATGAAGGTCGCCCCGTACGACATCGCCATCACATACGGATGCGTCTTGCGGCCGGCCAGAAGGTAATCCGTGGCCCCGCTCGTGGCCCGGTAGCCCCGATAGCCAAGATAGCCAATCGTGAAAAAGTAAATCAGCACCCAGATGGTCATCCATAATGAAGACATATAGCATCTCCTCCCTCAAAGTTTTTCTTCAACCTTGTTTTCTTCCTGAGCCCAGTGCGCAATCTCAGTCGGCGGCTCCTCGTCCTCGTGCTCTTCCTTGTTCCAATGGCTGATGCCCCACACGAGACAGAGCAGCGCACTGCCCACCGATAAAACAAAGGCAAGAAATACCCACGGATCCGGAATGTTCAGCATCGAAGTCTGGCTCCTTTACTTGATTTTTCCCTGGCGCGACGCGACCAGGACTTCCTGACACCGGAACACGACCGCATAAACATAATGCCGTTGCGTTATTTTTCTTGACACGAAAACAAAATTCGTCAAAATTGAAGACGGAACCATGCCCAAAATGGCGATTTGAGGTGGAATCCGCCGCGTGCCGGCGGGGGATTTTTTGGCGGCGGGGGGGCTTTGTGCCTGGTGGATTTCAGGCCAGTTTGGGAGCCGTCGTCGCCGCGGGCAAGTCGAAGGCTTCATCCTGAGTCAAGTGTTTGCGGGGAAAGCAAAAACGCCGGTCGGGCCAGAAGGCCGGACAGGCGCTAACAAAAAACGGAAATGCATGGTAACCGTGCTGGCGGTTTGGGGCGGGGCGACGCCATCCGACGACAGCCAGGTTGCGTTCACCCCGGCTGCCCCGCGCCGCCGCGACGGGACAGGGGATTCGTGGTCAGCGTTTGACGCGGGCGTTGCCTTTCCAGATGCTCCAGACCTGGTCTTCATCGGCGGGCTGGGCATAGTCGGTCAGGTGGGTGGTGGCGAGGGCGCCGGTGGCCCAGCCGAACTGGATCCATTTTTCCGGGTCCCAGCCGCGCAGGATGCCGTAGAGGAAGCCGCCGACGAAGCCGTCGCCGCCGCCGATGCGGTCCAGAACGGTGATTTCGCGTGGTTCCACGACCTGCCAGGTGTTGTTGACATTGGCAATGGCGCCCCACAGATGGCTGTTGGTGCTGATGACCTGCCGCAGCGTGGTGGCGAAGGCATGGGCGTTGGGATACGCCGCCTTGACGCGGCTGACCATTTCCTTGAAGTTGTCAATCTGGCTGGCGATGTCCTTGCCGCCGGCTTCCGGCCCCTTGATTTTCAGGCACAGCTGGAAATCCTCCTCGTTGCCGATCAGAATGTCGGACATGCTGGCGATTTCGGCGAAAATCTTGGCCAGTTCCGCTTCGCGGTTTTTCCAGAAGGAGGCGCGGTAATTGAGGTCGAAGGAAATCTTGGCGCCGTGCTTTTTGGCGGCGCGGGCCAGTTCCAGGCAGAAATGGCTGGTTTCCGGGGAGAGGGCGCCGATCAGTCCGGAGAGATGGACGATTTGCACGCCTT
>JAKLHU010000249.1 GCA_022709995.1 Verrucomicrobiota bacterium
GGTCCTGGGCGGTCGCATGCCGGCCTATGCCGCTTGGGTTGACGTCATGCAGACTTTCCAAAAAGAACTGGAAATCGAGGAGGACGACGTTCTCCGGGTCCAGTCAACCGTCTGCCTGAAGACCTTGACCTTCAACAAGGACAAAACCGACCCGGCGACGATCGACGGCCTGACCGCGATCGAATTCAGCAAGCCCGTCCGCCTGGAAGACATTGCCAAGGCGGCCAGCCGGATTTCCGCCAACCAGGGCCTCGTCTCCGAAGCCGTCGCCGACACGGCGGCCGGCATCCCCATGCAAAAGACGAACGCCGTCATCGACACGGCCACCAATGCCGTCATGACTTTTGCCTTTGCGCTTCCCGACCCGGCCGTGCCGACGGTGCTGTATGTCGGCCCGGAAGCGTCGGTCCGCGCGGCTCTGGAGCGGTTCACCGCCAAGACGCCGGCCGCCCTGCCGGAAGCGCTGGCGGGCATGCAAAAGCAGCTTCCGGCCGACACCGCGGCGGCCATTCTGTTCAACCCGACCGAGACGATGCGCGAGCTGCTGCGGAAACGCGCCGGCGACCCCAAGATGGCCCCCGCCTTCGCCATGACGGCCAAGACCATTGCCGAAATGACCGGCGTGGCCTTCCATGCCACGGTCAAGGAGAAAATGGACCTCCGCCTCGCTTTCAACATGCGCACCCCCGAAGATGCCGCCATCTTCAAAAATGTGGCTGACGGCATGATCATCGCCAGCCTCAAAATGATGATCATGCAGAAGATCGGCCGGCCGACGCCGATGACCGAAAGCATGGCGAGCGCCACCGACGGCAGCTGCGTCGCCATCACGGCGGCCGTCACCGCCGACGACCTTGACATCTTCACCGCCTCGGCCGCCCCGGAACCAGCCGGTCCGCCCCTCGGCGTGCCCGCCCAATAACACGCCAACCGGCCCGCCGCCGGCCGCCGCGGCGGCGCCATCTCTTCCACCCCACCGGTCACAACAAGCTGACCAGATGCCCGCAACCATGACGGACTGATGTCGCCGCGCCTGACCACACCTTGCCCGCCGCCCGGAATTTCAGCAGACAACATCATGTCCAGACAGAATTTTCACACCCACACCCGGCTTTGCAAACACGCCAGCGGCTGGATAGACGACTACTGCCAGGCCGCCCTGGCGCAAAAGGTATCGGTGCTTGGCTTCAGCGACCACACGCCGTTTCCGGACGGCCGCTGGTTCGGCGTCCGCATGAGCCTGGAAGAGCTGCCAGAATACGCCGCCGCCATCCGCCAGGCCAAAACCGCCTATCCGGGCCTCGCGGTCCTGGGCGGCATGGAATGCGAACACGTGCCGGAATACCTGGACTTTTTCCGCGACACGCTGCTGGGCCAGTTTGAGCTTGACTACCTGGCCGGCACTCTGCACTCGTATCAGTATCGCGGGAAATGGACCGCCCTCTACGGCAGTGCGATCACCGACGACCAGCTGGCGGCGTACGCCGACCAGGTTGCCGCCGCCATCAACAGCGGCCTGTATGCCTTCATCGCCCACCCCGACCTGTTTGGCGTGTCCCTCCGCGGCTGGTCGCCAGCCGCCGAGGCCTGCTCAAGAACCATCGTCGAAGCCGCTGTCGCCGGCCAGGTGCCCCTCGAAATCAACGCCTATGGCCTACGCAAAAAAACCATCGCGGACGGCGACGGCTGCCGCCACCAATACCCCCTGCGCCGATTCTGGGAAATCGCCGCCGAATATGGCCGCTTGCTGGTGGTCGCCAATTCCGACGCCCATGCCCCGGAAGACGTCTGGGGAAATACCGATGACGCCATGAATCTCGCCCGGGAACTCCATCTGCATGTCGTCAATGACGCCCTCGCCGCTCACCTGACCGCCAGTTCCACCCACTGAAAACTTTTGCCGGCGACACCGCCACTGCGACCTTTTTCTCGTCACTTGCATGCAACGTTGAATCCGCTGATGCCTTCCGAATCCGAAACGTACCTATCGACGCCGAAAGGATTTCGCCGCCGGCTCTACCCACCCATTCCGCAGGAGTGCCATGCTTGAACCAGCACTTTCCCGAATCATCTCTTTCGAACCCCTGGCCGGCGCCGCTGGTGACATGATCCTGGCCGCCCTCTTCGATCTCGGCGCCGACCCGGCGGCCATTGAAAAAACTCTGCACCAGGCCGGACTGACATCCGTAAACCTGCACTTTTCCCGCCGCCAATGCCAGCATGGCATCGTCTGCGGATACCTCGACGTCATCGACACCGCCGACACACATGTCGACCACGACCACGGCCACGACCACGACCACGGCCACGACCACGGCCACGACCACGGCCACAGCCACAGCCACGACCACGACCACGACCACGGCCACGCGCACGCCATCGCGGGCGAAGCAGGCACCTTGCCACCGGCGCCGCATCAACACCGCGGACTCGGCGACATCCTGACGCTGATCCGCGACAGCGACGCGCCCGCTCGAGCTAAAAAACGCGCCGAAAAAATTTTCCGTCGGTTAGGAGAGGCCGAGGCGTCGGTTCACGGCATTGACGTCGAGCAGGTGCATTTTCATGAAGTCGGGGCTCTTGACTCGATTGCCGACATTTTCGGGATCTGCCTGGCATTGGAACAGCTGGGGATTGACCGCATCTATTGTTCCGGCCACAAGATTGGCTATGGGACGGTCCGTTGCGCCCACGGCCTGATGCCGGTGCCCGCCCCGGCCACGGCGCGCCTGCTGGAGGGATTCCCCGTCACCCGGCTCCCCATCGCCTCCGAGCTCACCACGCCAACCGGCGCCGCCGTCCTCACCGCCCTCGCCGAAGGACCCCTGCCGCCACGGCCGTTCCGGCTCCTCGCCACCGGCAGTGGACATGGACGGAAAAACTTCCCCGAACTGCCGAATCTGATCCGCGCCCTTCTTTTTGAAGACCAGACTGCCGGGGACACTGAAGCCAAACCAGAAGCGGAGGCCTGGGCTGAGGTGGAAACTCTGTCGGTCATCACTTTTGAGACCGACGACCAGACGGCTGAATCGCTCGGCTATCTGTCCGAACGGCTGCTGGCCGCCGGCGCCCTGGACGTCTGCGCGACGGCGGCGCAGATGAAAAAGAACCGCCCCGGGGTCCGCCTGCAGATTCTGTCGCGGCCCGCCGACGAAGCACGCCTGGCAAAACTGATTCTGACCGAGTCCAGCACGCTCGGAGTGCGCATCCAGGCCGCCCGACGCCTGTATCTGCCCCGGTCGATCGCCAAAGTCGACACACCCTGGGGAGAGGCCGCCGCCAAAATCGTCCGCCGGCCGGACGGCCATGTGGAAACGATACCGGAGTATGAAGATGCCCGACGCATCGCGCAAGAACACCAGCTGCCAGTACGACTCGTCCTCGACACGATCAAAGCATGGAAAGCCTAATTATCCTTTTTTAAAAGCGTGAAGGGGAACGGTGGTGGAAACATGCAAACACAAAAAAAAGCCTCAACCGCAATGACCAGAACGCAGAAGAAAATCCTCCAGGTCGCCGCCATGATTTTTTCCGAGAAGGGATTTCGCGGGACATCGATACGGATGATTTGCGCCAAGGCCAATGTCAATGTCGCCGCCGTCAATTACTATTTCTGTTCCAAGGAGAATCTCTATTTTGAAGTACATCGGTTCGTTTTCCGGGAAGCCAGTTCGAAGCTGTCCTGGATCATGGGCGAACCGCCGGTGATCACCGACCTGGAGTCATGGTGCGCGGAACTGAAGCGGATGGCGCTGATTCTCATGCAGGCCGCGATGCGCACCGACCGGAACAGCATCTGCCAGCGCCGGCTGCTGGCTCAGGAACTGGGCCAGCCCTCGCGTTGCCTGCCTCTACTCCTGGAAACTTTCTACGCTCCACTGCATAAGTACATGGCCAAATTTCTGCAACCCATGCTGTCGGACTTGCCGGACAGCCAGTTCCGCCTCTGGGTCTTCCTCATCACCACCCCCCTGATGAGCTATTTCCGCCTGGTACCGCCCTGGGACACGTATGTCATGCCGGAAAACATGACGGCCGACCAATGGATTGAAATGACCGCCCAGCACCTGGTCGACACCTTGCACGACCGCCTCAGCGTCCGTCATGCCGCCGAATAAGTGCCCCGAGTAGGCGCCCCAGGCCCTGGGGCGCCTTGACGCATAACTGCTTGCCGCGACGACTTGGTCGCCACCCCTTGCACGTCAGCGAACCAGTGCGGCGCGTTTCCCTGCAACAAAGTCGACAACTATGACGTCCAAGAGATACCATGACCGGGTAAGCAGTCA
>JAKLHU010000025.1 GCA_022709995.1 Verrucomicrobiota bacterium
CATTGCGGAAAGCGCGGTGATCACGGTCAGCGAGAAAGTGGCGATTCTGGCCCAGGAATGATCGGGTGTCGCCGCCAGTACGGGGCGTAGGCGCGCCGAGCCGGGCGAAGCCCGGTCGGCGCGACTATCCGTGGCGGTATCGCCTGCTTTGTGGGCCTTGGCAGCCAGGCCGCGTTCGGCGGTCGGGTGCCGCGTCCGGGCCGCTGGTGCGCCGCGTCCGGGCTGGAAGTCCTTGTCACTTCCCGCGTCGCTTCCGGTGCTGGCCGCTGGTGCGCCGCGTCCGGGCTGGAAGTCCTTGTCACTTCCCGGACGGTGAGGACGCGCTGATGCTCTTGACAACGATCGCGGTCTGGTCGCGAATTTGCTCGAAGCCGCCCGGGGAAAAGCGGAAGTTCCCATAGAACTTGTAAGCTCCATCGACTTCATATCCCCCCTCGGCGTAGATGGGTTGCGGCGCCAGGTAGCCAATGCAGCCATCGCTGTAGCCCACGACGTACAGTCGGGCGCGACCGCTGGCCTGGCGCAGCTGGGCCGCCATGGAAGAGAACACTTCCATGTTCATCCCCGCAAAGAAGACGGCGCCGATTTTCAGGACATGGATGAAGGCGGGCGGCGGGGCGTAGCATGTTTTTTTTTCGACGATTGCCCTGGTTTCTTCGTACCAGTTGCAGTAGGCGTCGAAAACCCGTGCATTGACATAATCGCGGTTGCTGTTCTGGAAGTCTTCGCGATGCTTGGCCATGATGCTTGCCAAGGCGTCGGGGGACGGCTGTTCCCACGGCAGGGCCACTGCCACAAAGGAGCTCGCCAGGCTCTCGTCGTCGCCGGGGAGAGCCTGCTTCGCGGCGGCGGCGATGCCCGCGGCCAGGGCGCCGCCGAATTTGGTGATTTCCGAATCATCATCCGCCTTGGCCATCGGATTGACGTTGCCGCAGCCGCCGTTGGTCAGAAGGACCAGTGGCTTGCCGTTGATGTCGGCGCTTGCCTGTTGGGCGGCAAAGCCGGCGATATCCGCGGAAATCAGGCGGTTTCCGGAGGAGAAGCCGACATTGTGGACGGCATAATTGGTGATTACCGCCTTGTAGGAGCCGTCCTGCCGGCGGAAGCCGACCAGCGGCAGAGCGGTGTCCGTATGGGAATTGCCGCTGGGTCGGCGGCGGTCCCTGGCGATGCCGTCCAGCCGCGTTTCCGCGAAGCACAGCCTGACGTCTTCCCTATTGCTGGCCGCTTCCTGGGCGCCGTCGGCGATGGCCGCCGTCAGAAAGCGGGTGTAGTCGGCATCGATATTCCCGCAGTTGCGCAGGAAAACGGTTGCCGGCCCGGAATGCGTATGCGTGGCGGAAAGGAAGACATCCTTTTCGGCCAGGGCCAGCTTGGCGGCGGCGGCCTGGCGGATTCGAGTGGCGAGGTCATTGTCGAAGCCGATCACGTCGCAGTGAATCCAGAGGACCCGCTGCCCACCGTGGTCAAGAAAGAGAATCCGGGCAAACAGATCATCGTGCTTCCCGATGGAGGGTTGCACTCTGGCCGCATAGCCGCTCAGGTCGATTCCGGGCTCCGGGGTGATGTTTTTTTGTGCGGTGCCGGCTTTCATCCTTGTGCTCCCAGGCTGAATTCATGCAGTTCGTGGCGGTGTTCGTAGAGTTTGGCGACGGCATTGACGATGTCGTCCATGTCTTCCCGGGCGCCCAGCAGGACGACTTGGGAAAGCCAGCAGGCTTCGACCTCGGCGGCCGTTTCGGCGACCGGGCAGGCCGTCCGGGCATAGTCCAGGTCCGGCCGGGCCTGTCGCCAGCCGGTGAAGGTCCAGAACTGCTTTTTCTGCATGAAGGGGTATTTGTAAATCAGGGTCGTGTAGCCGGCCGAGGCGGGAATGCCCTCCGCCGCCAGCGCCTGGAGAAAATGATTTCTGGGCACGTCGGCAAACACTTTGGCGTCATACCGGAAGACATAAAAATGATAGCCGTGGCGGGTGGTTTCACGTTTTCTCGGCAACGGCCTTATGCCCGGGATTTGCGCCAGCTTCTCATTCAGATAAGCGGCGTTCCGCTGGCGGATTTCGAGCTTGGCGTCGAGCTTTTTGAGCTGCTCGTTCAGGATGGCGGCCTGGAACTGCGACAGGCGGTAGTTGCTGCCCAGGTTTTCATGCTGGTACCAGGCGCCGTCCCGCACTCGGCCGCAGTTGTGGATGCTCCAGCATTTCTCCGCCAGTTCGTCGTCGTTGGTGACGACGGCGCCGCCTTCCCCGCAGCAGAGGTTTTTGCTGGATTGGAAGGAGAAGCTGCCGATGTCGCCGAGAGATCCGACTCGTCGCCCGTTGTATTCGGCGCCATGGGCATGGGCGCAGTCTTCAATGACCCGCAAGTGGTGCTGGCGGGCGATGCGCATGATGTCGTCCATCGCGGCGGGCTGTCCGCCCAGATGAACCGGAATGATCGCCCTGGTCCGCGGCGTTATGGCCGCTTCCAGCTGGCGGGGGTCGAGGCAATAGGTGTCGGGGTCGATATCGACGAAGACCGGTGTGCAGTTTGCCTCCAGCACGCTGGTGGCCGTCGCCAGGAAGGTGTACGGCGGCACGATGACTTCCGAGCCGGTTTCGGGGTTGCCCGCCAGCAGGGCGTTGCGCAGTGTCAGCGAGCCGTTGACCATGGTCACGCAATGGCGGCAGTGCTGGTACAGGGCAAAGGCTTTTTCGAACGCTTCGGTTTCGGCGCCGGCCACCCCCCATTTTCCGCTCTCTAGAACCCGCGACAGGGCCGTCCGTTCCGCCTCGTCGTATTGAGGCCAGGACGGAAAACGTTTGCCATTCCTGATGGTAGGCCCCCCGGAAACGGCAAGATGATGGCTAGGTTCGGAAAGCTTGCTGCTCATGTTCGCCCCACTGCCTGTTGATGGTGATGTCTCGGATAATGTCCCCTCATGCGAGATAGAATGCAGTATCCCAAAAGCTTCGGAAGCACTTTTGTTAGAGAGCAATAGCATAACATCGGGACAGGGCCCTGTTTTTGCGCCGGCACGGAGAAAAGTAATGCCGAATTGCTATTTGTCACGATGGCGGAGTGATTTTTGTCGGAGGACATTACTTGGAAACGGTCTCAACAACGAACGACCATGCGCTTGAACGGTGGAGGCGCGGCGTGATTTTAGCGGTTAAAAGGCCCGGCGAGGAGGGCGGCGGGAGCGCCGGCTCGCCAGCGAACAACGGCGGGCTCGTGAGCGGAATAGGCCGTCGATGCCGCCCGTCCGTGACTGGAAGGCGGAGAAAGGGTGGCGGCCGCTTGTCGCCACCTCGGGCTGAATCCCGTCGATGCCAAGATCGCGGCGGCGCGACCGGGGCGTGGCCGTGCTGGCGAACCTCGGGGCGGGTGCTACATTATAGAAGGATAGGATTGTTTGCTGCGCCTGCTGCCACGGATCTGAAATCATTCACGGAAAGAAATCATGCCAAGAATGCGTTGTCTTGCCGCCGCCATGATGTTCTGGGGCGCCGCCGCGTTTTCCCAGGTGGAGTACCCTGACGGCGGGTTTGAACAGCAGCCCCGTCACGGCGGTCCGGTCCGGACCGGCCAGGGCAGCGGCAGCTGCACGTTGGAAAAAGCGCCCCAATATGGTTTTTGGCAGAACCGGAGCGTTGCCGTGGAGCCGTTTGCGCTCTACCGGGCCAGCGTCTACATCCGGGGCGCGCGCACGGCCGGTCGCGGCAATACCATCATGGCCTACCATGAAACGGCATTCGGCTGGGACTTCGTGCACGGAGTGCCGCTGCCGGAAAAAGCCGAAGACTGGATGCGCCAGGAAGTCGATTTTTACGGCCCGACCGACCAGGCGAAGATTGCCCTCGTCGAAAACAGCGTCGGGCTGACTTGTCACTATTACCTTGACGACATGAGCATTACGCGCCTCCTGGCGCCGGCCGAGCACATCGCGGCCCTGGAGGCCAGGAAAGACCGTTCGGCCAAGGAGAACAGTCTGCTGGCTTATTACTACCGCAGCTCTGGCCGGACAGACGCCTGGGATCGCCTGTTGGCCGACGCCGATGTCACGACCCAGGTCGCCATGCTGGGCATACAGGCGCACCAGGCCTCAACGCCGGCCGAGCTGGGCCAGCGGCTGGGGGAATTGCTGAAGCTCAATCCGTTTGCCAACCACCGCGGCGGCGCCAACCTGGTCAAGACGCTGTTGTCACGCTTGCCCGCACCGGAGCAGGGACGGGTCTGTCTGGAAGCCGTCCTGGCCACGCGCGGAACGGGAGGCACGGTGGACGCTCTGGCGCTGGCGCCGCTGGAACCCGCGGGCGCGACGCTCCGGCAGCGGCAGCAGGCGCTGGAACAAGGCGAAGCTGTCTTCACGCAGCTCCAGGCCCTCCCCGCCAATCCGGCGCTGGCCAGGGAAATCAGCCGCCGCGGCGAACATCTGGCTGCCGCCCGGAAGGGCCTGGCGGAATATCGTCGCGCCTTGGGAACGTGCCGCATCAGCCTTGATGGCCGTCCGCTCGGGGCGGACACGCATGCCATTGTCCTGCCAGCGGAGCCGAGCCCGGCCGAGCAGCATGCCGCCGCCGAGCTGGCCGCGCACCTGGAAATGATGTCGGGACTGTCGCTGCCGGTGGTCGGCGAAGCGGAGCTGGGCGGGCGTCTGCCGTTGATTATCGGCCGCGGCGCTTTGCTGGCCAAGTACGGACTGGCCGTCGACTACGAGCGCCTGGGCCGCGAAGGCATCCACCTGGAGTCGTCGCAAGGGGCGCTGGCCCTGGCCGGCAGCCAGACGAACGGCGTTCTCTACGCCGTCTATACGTTCCTGGAAAATTATCTCGGCTGTCGCTGGTTTGCCCAGGATTGCATCCGTATTCCCCGGCAGGGTGACTATGAGCTCAACAACATCCGCCAGGTGTTTGTCCCGGAGCTCGAGCTGCGCGGCAACACGTATCCCGGCAGCCGCCTGACGGAATTCGCCGTCCGCAACAAATTCAATGGCGACCAGGTCCACATTCCGTCGCCGGCCTGGGGCGAGAAAGTCTCGTATGCCGGCTTTGTCCATACGTTCGAGAGCCTGGTCCCGCCGGCCAAGTACGCGGCCGCGCATCCGGAATACTATTCTTTGCTTGACGGACAGCGCGTCGCCGAGGACAGCCAGCTGTGCCTGACCAACCCGGATGTGCTCCGGATTGCCATCGAGTCGGTCCGCGAACGCCTGCGCCGCCGCCCCGACGTGCGCATCGTCAGCGTGTCCCAGAACGACAACCAGCGCTATTGCCGTTGCGAGACATGCATGGCCCTGGCCGAACAGGAAGGCGGCCAGATCGGACCGCTCCTCCATTTCGTCAACGCCGTCGCCAACGCGATTGCCGATGAATTCCCGGACATCAGCGTCGACACGCTCGCTTACCAGTACACCCGCAAGCCGCCGAAGCATGTGCGGCCGGCTCCCAATGTCATCATCCGGCTCTGCTCCATCGAATGCTGCTTCCTGCATCCCTTGGAGACGTGCCCGAAAAATGCGTCGTTTGCCGAGGACATCAAGGGCTGGAGCGCCATATGCCGACGCCTGCACATCTGGGATTACACCGTCAATTACACCAATATCCTGCTGCCGTTCCCGAATTTTGAAGTATTGCAGCCGAATATCGACTTTTTCATCCGCCATGGCGTGGTTGGCATCTTCGAGGAGTCGACCTCGGCCACTGGCAACCATTTGGAACATTTGCGGACGTACGTGATGGCCAAATGCCTGTGGGACCGGCGGCAGGACCCGCAAACGCTGATCCGCGAATTCACGGATGCGTATTACGGCGCGGCCGCGCCGTTCATCCGCGATTATCTCAGCCTTCTGCATCGCGTCGTCTGCCATGAACGCGACATCCACATCGGCTGTTTCGCCGCGCCCGGCCGCTACCTCAATGACCCGGAGCTGATTCGCGACAGCCTGCGGCTGTTTGACCAGGCCGAAGCCGCCGTGGCCGGCGACGAGACGCTCAGCCGCCGCGTCGAGAACGCCCGTCTCGGCCTGATGTATGTGCAAATCACCGGCGGCGGCAAAAAATTGTATACCCATGCTTCCGGCCAGCTGCTGCCGAAGTCGGGCGTCGACGCCGGGCTGGTCGAGCGGTTTATCGCCGCGGTCCGCGGCGCCAAGGTCAACAAGGTCGCCAATGGCGAACGCGGGCTGGTCGAGAACTTCTTGAAGAGCCTCCCGTCGGCCTCGTTCCGAGCCGTTTCGGTCATCACCCTGGAGAATGACTTCCTGCGGCTGGACGTGGTGCCGGCCATGGGCGGCCGCATCTGGCGGGGGACGGAAAAGTTGACCGGCAACCCGATTTTTTCGGTGTATGGTTCGGAGGAAGAGGGCTATGAGGCCTTTGAGGCGGGTTACGAGGAGTATGGCAGTGCCGATTATCGCGGCACGGGCTGGAACGAGGACTATGCTGTCCTGGAACAGAGCGCCACGACCATCACCATGGCCGCCAAGCTGCGCGGCGGGCTTACCTTCACCCGCCGCATTGAACTGCTGCCCCGGCGCCATGCCTTCCGCATCACCTCTTCGCTGTCGGGAGCGCCAGCCAAGCAAGCGGTTTTCCGGACGCATCCGACCTTTTTTGCGCCGGATGTCACCCAGGTCGCCCTGCGTTGGCGCCGGCCGGACAACAGCTGGGAAGAATACAAGATTCCGCCATCGGCGGTCGACGGCGAAGCGGCCCAGCTCTGGCTGCGCGAGGATAAATTGCCGGCCGGGCAGTGGGCGATTGTGGACCCGGTCCTGAAACGCGCTCTGGTCAACACGTTCGATGTCCAGGAGGTGAGCGTCTGCTACGCCAACTGGAACAAGTCCCTGAAGCGCTGCAATCCGGAACAGTGGAGCCGGGCCGTTGACGCCAATGCGACGTCCGGACCGAGCGTCACCAACACGTATGAATTCCTGCCGGAAGGCAAGTATCCCTGGTGAACCGCGCCCAAACGATCGGCCGCCAAAAAAGCCTCCCGAAGGCAAAGTCGCTCTTCTGGTTGGAAAGATTTTTCGTCGCCGCCGAGTCTTGGCGAGAGAATGGACAAGTTATGCTCAAACCGACTGCCGCCTTGGAAGGCCTGCGGAAAAAAGTCCTTGCCGCCGACAACAAAGCCTGCTTTGTCGAACGGGAGACGCTGCTGCGCGACCATGCCGGCGCGGTCTTGGCGCTGCCGGAAGAGGAACGCTATCGCGCCCAATTCGAACTCCTGCTCGACAATCTGTCGACGCCGGTCGAGCCGGATGATCTCTTTCTGGGGCGGATGGTCGAAGGGCACTGGCCGTTTGCGGAGCCGACCTGCCGGCTTCCGGGCGGGATTGCGAGCGAAGGGCATGTGACGCTGCCGATGCCGAAAATCCTCTCCCAGGGCCTTGTTGGCATCAAGGCCGAGATTGCCGCGCACGCCGCCCGGATCGCCACGCCCGAAGCCCGCTACTTCGAGCGCCAGGCCTTTGGTTGCATCGAGGCCATCCGCCGATTCTGCGGGCGCTATGCGGATGCCGCCGCGGCGGCCGGCAAGCCGGAGGCCGCGACCGCGTTGCGGCAGGTTCCGTATTTTCCGGCCAGCGATTTGTTTACGGCCTTGCAGTCGGTCTGGATCATGCACTTTGTCATGAGCGCCGTCGTCGGCGCCCGTGACTTTGCCCCGGGCCGGCTTGACCAGTACTTGCTGCCTTATTATGAGATGAACCCAGACCGGGACGAAGCACGCCGGCAGCTTGCCTTTTTTCTCGTCAAATTCAATGAAATCGCGGGCACTGCGACTGAGAATTATGACACCAAGCCGGTACCCTGCCATTCCAGCAAGCAGTATCTGGTGCTTGGCGGCCGCAATTCAGTGACCGGCTGGCAGTTCAATCCGTTGTCGGAGGTGATCGTCGAAGCCGCCGAGCTGGTCCGGCTGCCGCAGCCGACACTCAATTTCCGCTTAGGCGAGGGCATGCCGGAGTCCGCCTGGAAGCTGGTCGGGCGCGCCGCTCACACGCTGGATGCGCAGTGCAATTTTTTCAACGACCATTTGATTGTCAACAAGCTTCTCAATGCCGGCATTCGGCCGGAAGAGGCCTGGAACTACTCTTTCACCGCCTGCAATCGGGTGGACCTGCCAGGGATACTCTATAATATCATGCGCCGCATCGATATTTTTGACAACAGCTTCGCCTGGTTCCGGGAAGCGCTGCTTGCCGCCCGGGGCCAAGACGGGCCGCCGACAAACGCGGTCTTGGCCGAATTGCGGCGAATCGCCGAAGAAAAAATGCTCGCCGACATCGAAAAAAACCGTATCGCCCTCTACAGCGACAAGCCCTGCTTCCGGTTCGATTCGCTTTTCTTCCCCAGCTGCATCCAAAGTTGCCGCGACATCTACCGCCAGGGGGCGGAAAATGTCCGTTGGATGCACCGTATGTTCTCCGGCCTCGCCAATATGGCCGACAGCCTCACCGCCATCGAACAACTGGTCTCGGCCGAGCGGCGTCTCACGTTTCCAGAATTGATTGACGTGCTGGAGAGCGATTTTGCCGGCGCGGCACCGTTGCGCGCGGAAATCGCGGCTCGCTGTCCCCGTTATGGCAATGGCAATCCCGAGGTTGACCGATGGGCCGCGGCGGCGGCGAATGTCCTCATCGACGCAGCCGAAGCCGCCGGCCGGAAAACCGGCTTTCTGATGATGCCGTCCTTCTATTCGTTGACTCATCATGCAAGGTTTGGCGCCACCGTCGGCGCCACGCCGGATGGACGGCGCGCCGGCGCGCCCGTCAGTGAAAATCAGTCGCCGGCGCTGGGCGCCGACCACGATAGCCCGACGGCGCTGCTGCGAAGCGTCGCCGCGCTGCCGCTTCACCGTTGCATCTGCGGCGGTCTGAACCTGAAATTCGGCTGCCGTCTTGCCGCCGACCAGTTCGCCGCTCTGCTCAGAAGCTTTTTTGCTATGGGAGGCCTCCATATCGGATTTACGGTGGTCCGGCGCCGCACTCTCGAGGCCGCTCGTCAACACCCGGAAGACTATCGCACGCTGCTCGTCCGGAAAACCGGATTCTCGGAATTCTTTGTCGCCCTCTCCCCGCAGGAACAGCAGGAAATGATCGACCGCACCGAATATGACGCGTAGACGGGGAAAGTCGGCGATATCGTGTCGAGGGGAAGCCGTGCTTTTTCCGGGGCGGCGGCAACGGTTTTCGTCGCCGCGGTCGGAGGCGGGCGGCTGGTGTGCGGGCGGTGGCGGGGAGAAATCAAGGGGGCGTGGCCGCGAAGTCGCTTTTCTGCCAATGTCGGCTGGTCACCAGGCGCACGAGCAGGTCGGCTGCCTGCAGTAGCTGGTCTTTGCCAATTTTTTCGTCCAAAGCATGCGCCGTGGCAATGTCGCCCGGGCCGAAGACGATGGTCGGAATGCCGACTTGCGCCGGCCGGAATGACTCGGTGGCATAGGGGACGCCGTGCGGCGCGGCATCCAGCCCGGCTTCAGTCAGGATGCTTTGCAGGCAGGCGACCATGGGAACGGCCGGGGAGGTGTCCAGGGCGGCGGCGTCATGCAACTCTTCGATAATGGTGTAATTGGCCGCGCAACCGGCCAGGGCCTTGACGACGTGGGCGCGGATGGACGCCGGAGTTTCCCCGGGCAGGGAACGAAAGTCAAGCATGATTGTGCAGGCGTCCGGAACCACATTCGGCTGGTCGCCGCCCTGAATGACGCCGACATTCATCGTGTTGGTCCCCAGCAGCGGATGCCGCGGGCCGCGCAGAAGCGCCATCGCATAGGCTTTCAGCGCGCACACCAGTTCGGCCGCTTGGTAAATGGCGTTCGCGCCGGCAGGGACCAGGCTGGAATGAACGCGCTGGCCCGTGGTTCGGATGGCAACGCAGCTGCTGCCTTTATGCGCCGTCACGATGTTTAGATTGGTCGGCTCGGCAATGATGACCCCGTCTGGCCGGATCTGCCTGGGAATCATGTGCCGGATGCCGAGAAGGCCGAATTCTTCATCACAGGAGGCGAGGACGAGAAAGCGCAGGGAGATGTCCTTGCGGCTCAGGCGGCGCAGGGCGCACAGGGCGGCGACGAGCGGGCCCTTGTCATCGACGGCGCCAAGACCATGGAAAAAGCCGCCCTCCTCCCGCAGGGTGAAGGGCGCCGCCATGCTCGTCCAGACGGTGTCCATGTGCGCCGACACCAGCAGGGAAGGGGCATTTTCCGGGCCGGCGGCGAGGAGGACGCAAGGCCGGCCTGGCGCGGCATCGTACCTTCTGGCGAAAATGCCGTTGTCGTGCGCCCAGCGCAGCAGGAACGACCCGACCCGTTCTTCGCCGGTCGTACCCGCCGGCGCCTGGGAAAAGCCTGGATTCACGCTCGGCAACGCGACCAGCTCCCGCAGCAGCGAGCTGGCATATTCTTCCTCGACGGTCATGGTTTTTCGGTCTTTCCCTTGGCGGTGGATGGATGATTTTCTGTCTGGATGAACTCATGCTTCAGGGTGCATTGTCTTTTCAGTCATCCTCGTCGAAAGCGGGATTGCGGAAGAAGTCGCGGACGACATTGGCGCCGGGACTGGACGTCTTCGCGGTTCGGATGATTGTTCCCGAGGCGTTGCGATAGGTGGTCGTGTCGCCGCGGACAGTTGCCGTGCCCGTCACGTTTCCGGCGGGATCGCGATAGGTTGTGGTGTCGCCTCTGGTGGTGGCGGTGCCGGCAATCCGCCCCATGGCGGTGCTGTAGGTCGTGGTATTCCCAATCGTGATCGCCGTGCCGACTTTCCGGCCGGTGCCGTCGCGGTAGGTCGAGCGAATGCCATACTCGGTGACGGTGCCGATCCGCCGTCCCGACGGTTCCTGGTACGTTGTCCGGTTGCCGGCAATGCTTTCCGTCGCTTCCAGACGTCCGGCGGCATTGCGAATGGCGGCGGTTTCACCGGCTTGCAGGCTCAGCGTTGAAGCCAAAAGGAGAAAGCACATCCGGTTGTTCATGGCCTGCCTCCTGTCGGAGATAAGAAAAGTGCTCTGCGCGTGGTCGACGCCCCCAGGTCGCGCGTTGCCTGGCGCCGCCTGGCTGGCGGCGCCTGCCTGACCATGCCGCTCCGGGCCGGAAACAAGCCCACCTGATTTGTTCCTATTCGCTTCAGCCTTTTTTCCCCTGGTTTATTCAAGATAAGGTCTTTTTGGGGAAATGCCAAGCATCGTGTTACCTTTACCGGTGGACGGTTCGGAACGCGGCCGGCGGCCGGGCCGGCTGGCGCCAAGGCCTTGACGTTCCGCCATTGCCGATACGTAATCGGTCAGTGTACAACTCGGCGCTCCGCTGGGACAATTTGCAGGTTACAGGCTCCTTGGGTGGGCAGCGGCGT
>JAKLHU010000250.1 GCA_022709995.1 Verrucomicrobiota bacterium
TCTGAACTATACCTTTGAAGTCACTTCCAGCTCAGGACCGCCTGTTACTTACACGATGACAACAGGCATTATCATTTTTAACATGCCAACAAGCGAAATCACATATGGCAACAACTACTTTGAACAGCTCGCGGCCGACGTCAACCGCACGCTTCCCAGCATTGAACGCGACCTCGGCATTCCGGCCGATTACGCGTTCACCGACGTCAATCCCGAGCCTCCCCCAAGACTGTGAGTTCTCACCCCCAACCCAAGGATTCCGTCATGCTGAAAATCACCTATCCGCGACACGGCGCCGTCCTCAACCACAACCAGGGCACGGAAACGGCCGCAGCCCTCCGCATCACGGTGACCGGCACATGTACCTCCCAGGCCCCCGTCCTCGTCAACGGCGCCGTCGCCCGCCGCCAGGGCCAGACGTTCAGCGCCGACGTCGACCTGAAAGCCAAATTCAACACCATCGCCGTCACGACCGAGGACGGCGGCAAGTCCCACGCCCAGGAAATTCGCGTCGTCTGGGACAAGAAGTCCTTTCCAAGGTACAATTTCTACATCGACGACCATTCTTTCTTCCTGACCGACATCGCCAAGGACCGCCCGGCGTCGCTCTTCGACCACTTCTACCTCGGGGGCCTGCGCGCCATCCATCGCCGGCTGGGGACGAAGTTCACCCTCAACATCTTCTACCGCAACGACCATCATCCGTTCGAACTCAAGGACTTCCCGGACCGCTACCGGCAGGAATGGCTCGACAACCGCGACTGGCTCCGGCTGTCCTTCCACGCCTACAGCGAATTCCCGGACCGGCCCTACACCGACCCCGACCCGACCAAGCTGATGGCGGACTTCGCCCTGCTGAAAAAGGAAATCACGCGTTTTGCCGGGGCCGAGACCTTCATCCAGCCGGTGGTCGTGCACTGGGCAGTCACCAGCCGCGAAGGCGTCGCCGCCCTGGCCAAAAACGGCATGCGGGCCTTCAGCACCGGCATCCGCGGCGTCAAAGAAGCCTGCGAAAAAGCCATCGCCAAAGGCCTCAATCCCGTCGACGCCGTAACCGAACTGGACCGCTCGGCCATCAGCGACATCTCCTATTTCCGCACCATGGACGACGCCATCTACCTGTATTGCTACAAGAAGCTGTACGACTTTGACATCGGGGCCCTGTTCTTCGCCGGCGCCGGCGTCTGCTGCAACATGTACACCCAGGAGCAGATCGCCGCCAATCTGAAGCAGGCGTTCAACGCCCCCTTCGGCAACGAGACCTACTGCCTGGCCTCGCATGAACAGTACACCTTCCCCTACTACAAAAACTACATTCCGGACCACCTCCAGCGCATCGAACTGGCCGCCCGCCTGACGGCCGAACACGGCGCCAAACCGGTCTACTTCGCCGACGGACTGCTCGGCAACACGGCCTGGGACTGAACTCCGCGCCAATAACGCACATCATGACGACGCCCGGAGCGGGAAATCACCTTCCCGCCCCGGGCGTCACTGTAATTGTAAACAAAAAACAACAGGGGCTTATGTGGCCCATCGCGCGACAAAATCCTCCGGAGTCATGACCGGTAGCGTATCGACGGGAAAATGCTGGACGTTTCTCGTCACAATGCAATCCACCCCTGCCGACAAAGCCGAAAAAAACTGAATGGCATCCTCGAAATCCGTGATTCTTGCCGTGATTGCCTTGACCATGACCGATTCGTCAAGTGGCACCATGGTAAACGTGGCATGCAGGATTTCCATCGCACGTCTCGCCCTCTCGACGTTCACATGCCGGCGAACCAGATAATGCACATTGTTAAAACTGATCACGGAAATGAACGCCTCCACCTTTTTCGCTTCCGCCAGAAACCAGACTTGCGCGGAACAGGTGTAGTACGGCTCCCGGTCCTCCAAAACATCGATAAGGACATTGGTGTCCACAAAAATCTTCACTTGCGGACTCCGTATTTTTCTTCCAGAATGCCCTCCATGTCCTTCGTATAATCCCAATCCGCCGGCACTTTCAAAATGCCCGTAATCTCACGGGTCAGTGGACCGACGGGGATGCTTTTGCCGTTCGTCCTGGCCTTGCGGCGAGAAAGGATGAAGGAGGAAAACATCTTGGTGATGCTGGTGTGTTCTTCCTTGGCCATTTGCCGCGCCAGTTCAATGACGTCCTTTGACGGACGCAGAGTCAACTTTGAAGTTTCCATTGCACGCCTCCATGACGTATAGTCTGAACATAACTATACGTCATAAGCCATAGTTGTCAAACGGCAGCCAGGCAAAGCGTCGGCGCCACTCTGATCGACGCCGTCAAAAAATCCTTCTCTCGTCATTTTCCAACCAATTGTCAATGTGCAACATATGGTGATGAGCGCTGGCGCATGCCAACCGGAAGCGCCAGCGCTCATCACCACCTGTAGCCCGGCAACACATTTTTTGTCTTCCAACGCCAGCGGGGCGGAAAGAGCAGCAGAATGGCCTGTTGCTCTTTCCGCCCCGCCGGCGTCAACAGGCCCGCCTCCGACAAGGGCGCCGCCGCCGGGGCGGTTGCCGCTCCGCGTCGTTCATCGCTGCCAGCGACGGCAAGACCGCGAGGGAGTTGCCCTCACCGCGCCTGGAGGGCGTCGTCAAGAGCGCCCAGGATGTCGTCGATATGCTCCAGGCCGATGGAGAGCCGCAGCATCTCCGGCCGGATGCCGGCCGCCAACTGCGCTTCCGCGCTCAGCTGCGAATGGGTCGTGCTGGCCGGATGAATGATCAGGCTCTTGGCGTCGCCGACATTCGCCAAATGGCTGAACAGCGTGATCGAGTCCACCAGCCGGGCGCCCTCGTCCCGGCCGCCCTTGACGCCAAAGACAACCATGCCGCCATAACCATGCCGCAAGTACTTTTGCGCCAGCCGGTGGCCGGAGTCGTCCGGCAGCCCCGGATAGCGCACCCAGGCGACCTTCGGATGCGCCGCCAGGAACTGCGCGGTCCGCAAGGCGTTCTCGCTGTGCTGGCGCATGCGCAACGGCAGCGTCTCCACGCCCTGCAGGAAAATCCAGGCGGCATCCGGCGCCAACGTGGGCCCCTGGTTGCGCAGCCCGACCGTCCGCAGCCGCAAAATGAACGCCAGCGGATTCAGATCGCCGAGATCATGGGCGAAACGCAGGCCGTGATAGCCGCGGTCCGGCTCGTTGTACAACGCGAATTTCGGGTCGGTCCAGTCGAAGTTGCCGGCGTCGACGACGGCGCCGCCAATGCCGGCGCCATGGCCGCCAATCCATTTGGACAGGGAATGAATGACGATGCTGGCGCCGTGTTCTATGGGGCGCAACAGCGTCGGCGGCGTAAAGGTGGAATCGACAATCAAAGGCAGGTGATGCCGGCGGGCGATCGCGGCATAGCCGTCCAGGTCAGCCACGTCCAGGCCGGGATTGCCGACCGCCTCCAAAAAAATCGCCCTGGTCCTGGCGTTGATGGCGCTCTCAACCGCCGCAAAGTCATTGACTGGCGTGAATCGCACCTGGATGCCCTGCTGCGGCAAAATCGCGTCGAACTGGGTGAAAGTACCGCCATACAGATTGGCCGCCGACACCAATTCGTCGCCCTGCTTCAGGATGTTGGTGATGGTGAAGTAGATCGCCGCCGTGCCGCTGGCCAAAGTCAGGGCGGCCGCCCCGCCGTCGAGGGCGGCCAGGCGCTTTTCCAGAACGTCATTGGTGGGATTCATCAGCCGGGAATAGATGTTGCCCGGCTCCCTGAGGGCGAACAAGTCCGCCCCGTGCTTGGAGTCACGGAAATTGTACGCCGTCGTCCGGTACACCGGCACCGCCCGGCTAAGAGTGGCCGGATCCGGGACCTGCCCGGCATGCAAAGCCAGCGTTTCAAGATGATAGTGTTTGTCGCTCATATATAAGGTTCTCCTTCGTGATGCCGACAGCCTCTCTGCCCAGCCAGCTCAACCGGCCGACAACAACGCCCGGCCAAAAATCAAACAACCATTCTGGCCTGGCCCAGACCGAAAAGACAAAGCCGAGTTCACCACGAAGGACTTACCGAATCAGAGCCGGCCGCCAGACCAAAGACAAAACACAATGGAATAGAATGGAATAGGCATCATATGAAGACGCACCTCTTCTTTACCTTTATTGCTCAAAGAGCCAGGTGGAAAGATAACGCTCGCCGTTGTCGGGGAGCACGGCGACGATCCGCTTGCCGGCCATCCCCGGACGCTTGCTCAGCTCCAAAGCGACATAAAGAGCCGCCCCGGACGAAATGCCAATCAACAGCCCTTCCTCCTTGGCCGCGG
>JAKLHU010000251.1 GCA_022709995.1 Verrucomicrobiota bacterium
CCGAGCCACCAGATCCGCCGACGCTCGAGCCGGGCGAGTGCCTGCCCGGCGGGCCCATCGTCACCCACGGCCTCGAGCTGATCAGCGCGCCCACGGCTGCGCAGATGGCGGCGGTGCCGACGATGGTGCCTCTGTGCAGGGGCGTTTGTGCAAGTGACAGGAGGAAGAACATGACAAGTGAGATAAAGGCGTACGAAGGCTCTCTCAGTGCCAAGGGTTTGCGTTTCGGGTTGGTCTGCGCCCGCTTCAACGATTTTTTTGTCTCGAAGCTTTTGGGCGGAGCGGTTGACTGTCTGCTCCGGCATGGGGCGGCGGCGAAGGACATCGAGTCGGCCTGGGTTCCTGGTTCGTATGAAATTCCCCTGGTGGCGCAGCGGCTGGCGGCGAGCGGCCGTTACGACGCCGTCATCGCGCTCGGCGTTGTCATCCAGGGTTCGACGGCGCATGCCAATTACGTCAACGCGGAAGTGTCCAAGGGTTTGGCGCAGGTGTCGCTGGCCAGCGGCATTCCGGTGATTTACGGCGTGGTGACGACGGAGAACATCGAACAGGCGATCGAACGCTCCGGCTGCAAGGCCGGGAATCGCGGCGCCACCGCGGCCGAATCGGCCATTGAAATGGCGGATTTGATGCGCAAGCTGCCGGAGGCCAAATGAGTCTGGAAACAGCAGGTTCGCCGGGGATCGTCCGGAGCAGCAGCGCCGGCGAGGCGTTTCGTCGTCGCCGTTTTCTGGCGCGGACCTGTGCCATGCAGTACGCGTTTCAGATGGACGTCCAGAACGTCTGGGAAGCATCGGCCGAGCAATTGGCGGATTTTCGTTCGCACTTGCGATTCGAACTGCTGGGCGGCGACGAAGACGAGCAGACCGCGCCCTTGGCGGACGCGGAGCTGGTCGCCGCCTGGGAGCATGCTTTGCAGCTGATGCGTGGCCTGGCCGTGCGTCACGGGGAGGTCGACAGTCTGATTCGGCAGGCCGCGACCAACTGGTCCCTGGAGCGCATGAGTCTGGTCGACCGGGCCATTTTGCGGATGGCGGCGTTTGAAATGACATTCCAGAAAAAGGTTCCGGTCGCCACCGCGATCAACGATGCGGTTGAAATAGCGAAACGGTATGGGGAAGTCGACTCGCAGCGGTTTGTCAACGGTGTTTTGGACCGCATTCGGCAGAATTTGGGTCGGGCGGCCACGTCGATGCGGTCGGAGGCGCCGGCCGGCGGGGAGAAGTCCCGTTCGGCAGCCGCGAAACCAGAGTGATGTCGGGGCGGGTTGGTTTCGCGGGGCGGGGCCGTCAGCCAGCCAGGTCATGGCGTCGGCCGGCAATCCGGCGCCGCCGGGTGCGCCGCGGGGGTCGTCGCCCGGCATGGTTATGAGGAGCAAGGCAGGATATGGCGTCGATATTGCAGTTTTTTCAGCGTGGTTTGCAGAAGACAAAGACGACGCTGTGTCGCGGTTTTCAGGGTTTGTTCGGGAAAAGCGGGGAAAAATGGACGGCGGCGACGTATGAGCAGCTGGAAGCGGCCCTGATCGGCACGGATCTTGGGTATGAGATCAGCAATCATCTGGTGTCGGAAATCCGCGATCGTTATGAGCGCGGCCTGATTGCGACGAGCAGCGACATCATGGCCGTTGGCCGGGAAGTGATTTTGGGTTTGCTGCAGGCCGGCGCGCCGGCCGGCGTGCATTACGCGGCGTCGGGGCCGACGGTGATCATGCTGGTGGGCGTGAACGGCAGCGGCAAGACGCCCAGCGCGGCCAAGCTGGCCCATTATTTTTTGGGGCAGGGCAAGAAGGTGCTGCTGGGGGCGGGCGACACGTTTCGGGCGGCCGGCATTGAGCAGCTGCAGATCTGGGGCCAGCGGGTGGGCTGCCCGGTGGTGGGCGGGAAGCAGGGCGGCGACGCCGCCGCGGTGGCGTACGACGCCGTCCGTTCCGGCCGCCAGCGTGGCGTGGACGTGGTGATCATCGACACCGCCGGCCGTCAGCATACGCGGGCGGATCTGATGAACGAACTGGCCAAGGTCAAGCGGGTGGTCAGCAAGGACATACCGGACGCTCCGCACGAGATCTGGCTGACCGTCGACGCCTCGATTGGCACCAATGCCTTGATTCAGGCCCGTGAATTCGGCAAGCTTTTCCCGTTGACCGGGTTGATTTTGACGAAGCTGGACGGCACCGGCAAGGGCGGAGTCGTGGTGGCCATTCGGCGCGAGCTGGGACATCCGGTGCAGTTCGTCGGCTTGGGTGAGCAGATGGATGACTTGCAGCCGTTTGATCCCGAGAGCTATGCCCGGGCTTTGTTCGAGTGAAAAACTTGCCGGCGCCCCGGCCGTGAGCACTACTTCCCGGATATGGCCTTTTGCCGGCGAGTGCGCCAGTCCGGCGTTGCCGGCCCTGTCGCATTCCGGCTTGAACCTCTTGCTGTGAGTGCGCCAGTCCGGCGTTGCCGCCTCTGCCGCTTCCTGGTTATAGTCTCTTGCCGCCGGCGATTTCCGCCTTGGTTTTATCCGAGCGGCCGGGCCGGTGCGCAAAAACTTGTCAAAACCGGCCCGGTCGTCTTGTTTTTTGTCGGTTCAGGGAGTAAACTTGACAGGTGACAGGACGGGAAGCGGCCTGTCGCTGGCCGGAACCGATGGTAAAAGGCGCCGAGGTGCTTTTTCGTCGGCTGGGATTGATGATATTCGAGGCGATAAAAAAGGAGATTGATGATGACCGAGGCTGCTGCACATGCGAACCTGCTGGTGGGTGTTTCCGAGAATGACATTACGCCGCCGCTGGGAACGCAACTGGCGGGATATTTTGCCCCGCGGATATCGGATGGGGTGATTTCGCCGTTGATGGCGAAGGCGCTGGTGGTTGGCGCCGGGGCGGAGCGCTGTGTTTTGATCTGCTGTGATTTGATCACGATGACGGCGGAGTTGTGCGAGGCGTCGCGGTCCCTGATCACGGCGGCGACCGGGATTGCCGGGGAACGGATCATGATTTGCTCGACGCATACGCATACGGGGCCGGAGCTCCGGGTGCGCCGGAATGGCATCATTGCCGTCAACCAGGAGTATCTGACCGGCTTGCCGGGGCAGATTGCGGCGGCGGCCATCACGGCGGCGGGGCGGCAGCGCGAGGCCGTGCTGTGCCTGGGCCGGGAGCATGAGGAGGGTTTGTCGTTCAACCGGCGCTTCCGCATGGAGGATGCCAGCGAGCAGTTCGGCCCGGGCGGGGCGTTGAAGTGCGAGGGCGTGGCCGGACCGATCGACCCGGCCTTCGGGGCCTTGATCTTCAAGGAGGAGTTGACCAGCAAGCCGTTTGCCATCGTCTGCAACTACTCCGTGCACATCGATGTCACCGGCGGGACCAAGATTTCGGCCGACTTTCCGGCGGTGATGACCAATACGCTGCGGGCCGTGTACGGTCCGGAACTGATCGTCATGTACGTCCAGGGGGCGTGCGGGAACATCAACCATTGCGCCTATTTGCAGAACAATCCCTATCCAGGCAAGGGCGTCTGGAAGTCGGAGCAGCTGGGCCGCGCCTTTGCCGGCAAGGCATTGACCATTGCCGAGAAGGCGTTGCCGAGCAAGACGGTCAAGGTCGGCGCCGCCCGGGAGATTCTCGACGTGCCGATGTACCCCCGCGACATGGTGCTGGAGCGGCGCCTGGCCGCCGCCAAGGCCAAGGCCGAACCGTCGGCCCCGGAGAAGCGCCTGATCGAACTGGCGGACAGCTATGACCCGACCGGCTCGACGCCGCGCGAAGTCCAGACCCTGCGCATCGGCGACGCCGTTTTTTGCGGCGCGCCCGGGGAGTATTTTGTGGAATGGGGCATGGAAATCAAGAAATGGTCGCCGTTTGCCTATACCTTCATTGCCGAGCTATGCAATGATTCGGCGGGGTACATTCCTACTTATGAGGCATTTATGCGGGGCGGTTATGAAGCCACCCCGGTGGTCAGCGTTCGCTCCACCCCGGCGTTGGGGCAGATGATTGCGGATGCCAATTTCCGGAATTTGCGGCGGTTGGCGGACTGAGGTGCGGCGCCGTGTTCGGACCGGTGGCGGAGGCGCGCCGGGACGGGTCTGGCGGGAGGAGGAGTGTGGTCGCGTCCCACCCGGACGTGGCCAGTGCTGCTCCGGCTGGTTTGGCGTGCAACGGCGTGGCCGGAGTGCGTTTTGCCCCTTGAGATGACGCCGTCTGCCCGGGCGAAAGGGGCCAGTCTGTGTCTCCCGACCGACGGGCCGGCATGGGCATTGCGACTATGCTGGTGTAGTGAACCTT
>JAKLHU010000252.1 GCA_022709995.1 Verrucomicrobiota bacterium
GACCATTCATCCTCGCGGAATTTGAGGGTGATGGGCATGTCGGCGCGTTCGGGGTCAGGGTTGGCGGGGGGGAAGTGGCGCAGGGCGGTCAGCGGCCGTTCGTAGCCTCCGGGCAGCAGTTCCGTCGCCCGCCAGCCGTCGGCGCGCAAATCGAGACGGATGGCGCGTTCGCTGGATTTTTGCACGACGAGAAGGCTGGCGGCGCCGGCGCTACTCCAAGGCGCGGTGAAGTCGATGTTGCCTTCTTCCCGGCGGCACGGCAGGACGGATTGCCAGCCATTGGGGACGGCGTGCAGGAGCGCACTGGCGGCCAACAGGCACGCGAACCACCAGCGTCGGGAGGATAATATGGTAAAGGAGGTGTGCATGGGTATGTAAGGGAGTGGCGCGGTGTGAAGATGGATACGGAAATCAGGCTTGCTGTCAATCATAAAACCAAACGATTGGCAGGTTGTGATTATTGGCCGGTTGCCGCCAGTGGTTTTTGAAATCGGCGGGGGGCTGACCGCAACGACGCTTGAGCGCCCCAGGGCCTGGGGCGCCTACTTGGGGCGCCTACTTGGGGTGTTGAGGGGACTGTGCCTGAGCGCCCCAGGGCCTTGGGCGCCTACTTGGGGCGTCTACCTGGGGTTGCCGAACCGTTTTTCGGCTGGGCCGTTGGCCTGGGCGGGGTCTGCGGTGCGGAAGTCAAACTGCTTCCGGCCGGTGAGGCGGTGCATGGCGGCGAGGTAGTGTTCGCGGGTCATGGGCGGTTGCAGGGCCGCGATGGCCCGTCCGGCGGCGGCGCCGTCAGCCAGCAGGTCGATGGCGTTCATGGCGAGGATTTGCGCTGGGCGGACATAGGCCTTGTCGGGGTCGGTCACCAGGAAGTCGGCGCCGTGCGCCTTGCCGGCGAAGCCGTCGCAGTAGGCGTGCAGGATCGGCATGATCATGCTGACATCGCCCATGTCGGTTGACGAGCCGCGGTGCCCGGTGTTTGGGAACGGCTCCTGGGGCGCCAGTCGGCGCAGGTTGTCGCCGTGGATCCGGTCCAGTTCCGGATATCCCCGCAGAGGCATGTAGCCAAGGATGTTTTCGATGTCGGCGGCGCCGCCGAAGGCGAGCGCGGCGGCTTGGACGCAGCGGTCGACCAGGTCGGCGGCGCGCTGCACGGCGTCGGGGGTCTTGGCCCGCACCTGCAATTCCATTTTGGCGGTGGCCGGGACGACATTGACGGCGGTGCCGCCGTCGGTGATGACGCCATGCAAGCGGACGGCGTCGTCGTCACGCAGGGTATCGCGCTGGGCATCCCAGAGGTTTATGGCCATTCGCAGCATGCTCAGGGCGTTGATGCCCAGTTCCGGCTGCAGTCCGGCGTGGGCGGCGTGACCGTGGAAGGTGATGCATTTCATGACAAAGCCATTGAAGCTGGCCGGGGCGAAGCAGGCGGGGCCGGCGTGGATCATCATGGCCAGGTCGATGTCGTTGAAGACGCCTTCGTAGATCAGCTGGGATTTGCCGCCGCAGAAATGGATGCGTTGCTCGGCCAGGAGTTTCTGGTAGTATTCCAGTTGCTGGCTTTCTTCCGAGGGGACGGCGAGGAAGGCGATGCTGCCGGTCAGTTCAGGCATGACACCCGAGGTGGCGAGGGCGATGGCCGCGCCGGCCAGGGCGCAGATCTGGGCATGATGGCCGCAGGCGTGGGAAGCGCCGGTTGCCGGGTCGGCGAAGGGGTGTCCCGGCACGACAATGCCGTCGAGTTCGCCCAGGATGGCCAGGCGGGGGCCGCCGGGCTGTCCGTTCAGGTCCGCCCGGCAGCCGGTAATGCCCAGGCCGGTCTGCACCGGCAGGCCGAGACTTTGAAAAACGTCCTGGACTAACGCGCCGGTCCGGACTTCGCGGTAACCCAGCTCCGGATGGCGGAGGATGTCTTCCCCCAGGGCAACCAGGCGGTCGCGCTGCGCGGCAATCGTCTCGCAGACGCGCTGTTTCATCTGGTCTTTGGTCAGCATGGCGGGGTTCTTCCTTTTCTGGGCGTCGGGGCCGTTGTTCATGGCGCCGGTCCATAGCGACAGAAGCAGGCTTGAAAATTCTGTCGTTCCGGCGCGTTGTCCTGGCTTTGGGTTCGGCCGGGCCGGCCGTGATGTCAGTTTGGCCGGGAAGTCGGTCGGGGGGAAGGCTATGTCGGTCCGGCCCGATGTTATTCGGTCAGTTTGGAAAGCGGAAGCTGATTTCAGCCAAGGAAGCGTTTTTCCAATTCGGCGTAGGTGACGTTGACCATGGTTGGCTTGCCGTTGGGGCAGGCATAGGGCATGGCGGTGGCGGCGAGGTCGTGGACGAGAGCCTGGATTTCCTGGTTGGAGAGGTGGTCCCGGGCCTGGATGGCGTGCCGGCAGGCCGCCTGGGCGACGTGAATGGCGTTCTGGCGGCTGGTGACCATGCTCCGGCGCAGGTCGTCGAGGATGTCGCGCATGGCCTTGCCGATGTCCGAGTTGGGGAAAGAGGCCGGAACGGCGGTGACGAGGAAGGAATTGCCGCCAAAAGGCTCCAGGATGAAGCCGAGGTCGGCAAAGCTGTCCAGGCTGTTGCGCAGAAAGCGCGCTTCGTCCAGGGTGAGATTCAGGGTGACGGGCAGCAGCAGGGGTTGGGTCTGGACGCGGTGGTTGTTCATCGCCCCCAGAAGGCGTTCAAAAATGATCCGCTGCTGGGCCGCCCGCAGGTCGATGACGACCAGGCCATGCGGGCTCTCGGCCAGGATGTGACGTTGTCCGAGATGTCCGCAGATGCGCAGGGCATTGAGGCTGCCATGTTGAGCTGACGGTGCGGGCGGGCAGGGAACGCCTGGCGCCGCCGTCGTCGTGTCGTCTTGGATTGACGGCGCCGGGCGGCGATCGGGCGCGTCGTCGTCGGGTGGCGCGACAGTGTTGGCGGGGGCTTCCGGCCGGGCATTGTCGCGGCGGTCGTCCAACTGCGCTGCCGGTCGGGGGTCTTGCCATGGCGGTGGCGGCGGCGGGCTGGGGTCAGTCGGTCGAGGTGGCGGCGGCAGCTGGAGGGGCAGCGGCATCTGCCGCGCCGGCGTGGCCAGCGGTTCGGCCTGGGGCCGGGTTGAGCTCGGCGGCGGGGAAACGGCGCGGGCGCTGTCCGGGTCCTCGCCGCCCGGCATGTCGCGCAGGGCTCGCCGCAGGGCCGCGGCGACGATTGCGCTGACCTCGCGCGGTTCGCGGAACCGGACTTCGCGTTTGGATGGATGGACGTTGACGTCGACGCGTTCCGGGGCCAGGTTGATATACAGCACCGTGCCGGGGTAGCGGCCGCGGGTGATCAGCGTGTCGTAGGCGTCGCGGATGGCGAAGAAAACGGTCTCGGCGGCGGCGGACCGGCCGTTGATGATGATTCTCTGTTCGCGCCGCGATGACCGCGTAAAGCCGGGCTTGGTGATGAAGCCCCGGACCGTGATGCCGTTTTCGCTGTAGGAAACCGGCAGCATGGCGGCATAGGCGTCTTTGCCCAGCAGGGCGGCCAAGCGCTGGCCAAGGTCTGAGCTGGCATTGGCGCGGAGCTGTTCGCGGTCATTGAGGTACAGGGACACCGTCAGGTCCGGACGCGCCAGCGCCAGGTTCAGCATCATTTCCTCGATATGGGCATCTTCGGTGTCAGCGCCTTTGAGGAATTTGCGTCGGGCGGGCAGGTTGCCGAACAGCTGGCTGACGCGGATATGGGTGCCCGGGGCGCAGCCGCAGGGGCGGACATCCCGGATGGCGCCGTAGTCAACGATGATTTCCGTGCCGGTGTCGTCTTCGGGACGGCGGGTCTGCAGGACGAAACGGCTGACGGCGGCGATGCTGGGGATGGCTTCGCCGCGGAAGCCGAGCGTGCTGATCTGGCCGACGTCGCCGTTTTCGGTGATTTTGCTGGTCGCGTGGGTTTCCAGGCAGAGCAGCGCGTCGTCGCGGTCCATGCCGCAGCCGTTGTCGATGACCTGGATGAGGCGTTGCCCGCCCTGTTCGGCGTTGACCCGGACCCGGGTAGCCCCGGCGTCGATGGCGTTTTCGACCAATTCCTTGACCACCGAGGCTGGTCTTTCGATGACTTCGCCGGCGGCGATGCGGCCGACGACGTCGTCAACAAGTTCCGCCACGTCGAGGTCGGCGGACGCAAGCTGGCGCCCGAGGAGATCGCCTCGCACCTCTCGATGCTGATCATCGGCGGCTCCGAGACGTTCCCGAAGACGCTCGCGAACGTGATGCGGCG
>JAKLHU010000253.1 GCA_022709995.1 Verrucomicrobiota bacterium
GATGTGGCGGGCTTTGTTGGCCACGGTGGCCGGGGTGGTTTGGGTGAGCAGTTGCTGTTCGATCCGGGCGCGGTCGTCGTCGGTGAGTTCGGTGCGGCGCTCGATGTGGGTCAGGCCTTTGCCGATGGCGTCTTCACCGTCAACGACCCCCATCACCCCGGCATGTGGCGCTTGGGCCGGCATCTGGCCGGCGGCAATATCGGCCATGCTTTCGGCGTCGACGCGTCAGACGAGCGCTCCCTGACTCACTTCCTGGTCGAAGGACGCCAGCGCATGCCCGAATTCGAGCGCTTCTACCGCGACTACATACCCGGCTTCGAGAAACTCGTCCTCGTCCAAACCGGCTCCCTGCTCGGCATCCGGGAAAACCGCCGGGTCATCGGCGACTATATCCTCAATGTCGACGACTTCATCGCCCGGGCCGTCTTTCCAGACGAAATCGGCCGCTACTGCTACCCGGTCGACATTCACCCCTCCCAGCCCAATGCGGAAAAATACGCCGCCTTCGAAAAGGAATTCCGGGAGCAGCTGCGCTATTCGGTGGGCGAGAGCTACGGCATTCCCTACCGCATCCTGACGCCGGTGGGCTTTTCCAACCTGCTCACTGCCGGCCGCTGTGTCAGCTGCGACCGGAAGATCCAAGGTTCGATCCGGGTCATGCCCGGCTGCTACATCACCGGCCAGGCCGCCGGCATGGCGGCCGCCATCGCGATTGAAAACCATACCGGCACCCGCGGCTTCCCAGTGTCCGAACTGCAACGGCGCCTGCTCAAAATTGGCGCCTGCCTGCCAAACTGCAAAGGCTGAGAACCCGGCGGGCGCTTTGACAACGCCAGGCTACATCCAAATATATATACCTATATATAGCGGGGGAGTGAAGAGGCACGACGCCTTCGCTCCCCCGCTGCTTTCCAGCCACCCGCCGTCCGCGGCGGCGCGGCGGCGTGGACGGCTCTTCGCCAGGATGCGAGGAAGGCCCCGTACATGCATTTTATGCATAAATCGACAATACACGGAATAACTTGCTATTGCGCAACATGTGGTAATGGAACTGCAAACACCGACTTTTGATTTGCACTGGCCGGAACTGACCCAGGCCGGCATTCCAATCCTGGGCCTGACGTCGATGGCCACCCGCAACTCCCTGCCGCCAGCGCTTGCCGCCAGAGTCACCCAAGCCATCAGCAAGCCCATACACATTCACGACTTGTTCGATGCCATCAAGCCCATCGAAGGCAAATCACCGCGCCCGGAGGCACCGGCCACTTGGCTTTCGACGCCGTCGTCGTTCTCTTCCCGTAGCGGCCAAGACGGACCGGAATCGCCCGCCCGGACGCATCGGAAAGCGCCGCAACGCACGTTGCGACGGCGCATGGCATCCGAAGTGGCGCACGCCTCCCCGCCCGGTCGGGCCGGCCGCCGGCGCCACGCGCCTGGCGGCGGCAAGTCGATGACAAGGCGGATGAGGCGATGGCAGAAGCCGGCGCCTGGCGGCGGCCAAGCATAGGCCAGAGGCCTGGCCGCCTCCGCTTGGGCCGCCTCGCCCCGTCGAAAAAGACAGGGCAAGGTGACCGGACGCGCCCCAAGCCAGGGTGATTTACTCCGCCACCGGCGCGGCGACCTCCTCGAACTCAACCTTATCGATGTAGACGGCTTCGATGGCCGACTGGCCCTTTGCCTTGTCGAACCGACCCGGCCCAAACCAGATGTAGTCGTCGGGGTTCGGCGTCCAGACGATCGAATCATACCAGGCATAGACCGGCTTTGTCGCCGCGACTTTCGGCTCCACCTGGCCCCGATGCAGTTTTTTGACCCGGTCGTAGACACCAGTCCAAAAGGCCTCGCCGTCAGCGGCCCGCGGAATGACCTTCACCCGCCAGCGGATCTGGTACTTTTTGTCCATCTGGAACTGAGCCAGGTCGGGCCGGATCTGGGTACACCATTCATAGTGGGTGTTGAAGAGCTTCAAAGCCGCGCCGTCGCCGGCCTCGGCATCCAGGACATGCTCGCCCCACTCGCCAGGCCTGCCAACCGACAGAAAGCAATCCTCGTACACTATTTTTTTGCGGGCAGCCTCCGGCTCGATCTTCACAACCGGCAGGCCCGCCGCGGCGGCGATTGGCCGCAGGCGGAACTGACGTTCACTGGTGGCGTCCTTCTCGACGTCGCCGGCGGGTTCGGCAAACACCACCCGGACGCATTCGGCCTCGGGTTCAAGACTGACCACGACCCGTTCCCAGGCGACGGCGGGCAACGTAACCTGCACGGCCCGGCCGGTTTCCGGCGCGCCCACGGTCATGGTCTGGCGGCCGGCCAGCGTCTCCACCGGCAGGCTGTACATCTCGCTGGCAAGATTGCCCGGCATGACATAGCTCTGCCACGGGCCGTCATCAAGCTTGATACAGACCGCCCGGCAACGCCCCAGATGCAGCGGGAACGTCGACACCCCCCGCATCTTCTGCTGGCCGCCCTGCTGGCGCACCACACGATGACTGACAGTCAGACCGTCGCCGACTACCCAGAATTCCTTTTCCAGACGGAATTCCTGCCGCCATTGGCCATGACGCAAGAACAACCACTCGCCGCTGGTATGGCGTTTCTTACCGTCGGAAACGACTTGAAAGACATTGGTCTTCTCGGCAAAGAGACTCCCCGTCGAATTGAGAAAATCAATGCCGCCGCTCTTGGCCGCCAGGTAATTGAAGCCGTCCGCCCCCAGCAGCAGTCCGCTACGGCCGCCATAGGCCGGCGAAACGCCGCATTTCACCGTGGCGTCAGCCGGCGCCAACCAGTTAATCGGATAGCCGCCGGAATACGTCTGCCAAGTGGCCAACGCCGTGTCCTGGCGATCCTGGCTTTCCGCAATCCGGATGGGACGGGCCTCGTTTTCACCCGGGACTTTCTCGGCGAAGCGCTCCAGCAGCGCCTGGCTCAAAACCGCCAAGTCGGCGGGGACATCCGTCGGAACCACCGCCTCCGCCGTCCAGGTCATGGTCGAACTGACGGTCGGCCGGCGGGAAATCAACGCATAATATACCGGAATGGCGCCTTTGCGCACGTTGTAACGGCGGATCGGGTCGTTCTTGACGGCTTCCTCTGCCTGCTGCCAAAGCTGCTGCCCGCGCTGCAGGAACTCATCCGTCAGCCATTCCGAGGTCATCGGCGCCCAGATGCGCAGATTGGCCTCCGGGCTGACGACCAGGGCCTGCAGACCGTCGAAATACTCCCGCACCAGCGGCGCGGCGGCGCCATAGTAGCCGGCGAAGAAGTCGTCATACAGGGCCTTGACATCCTGGTCGGGATTCCACAGGAGCCGGGCCAGCAGCCAGCCGCGCAGTTCGGCGAATTCGCCGTGATAGCCCTGATAGGCGCCCTGCTCCATCACGCCGACCACGTGGTTGTCCCGGAAAAACTGCACATTGCCCTGAAGACAGGCGAAATTCGGGAACGGCCCGATGTAGTGCCCGAAATTCGTCGTATAGTCCCAGATGAACAATTTGTCGGTCATGGCGCTCCAGCCGCGAATGTCTTCCACGAACTTCTGGTTTTGCGGCTGGGTGGACACATCCAGGGGTTTGGAAAAGTCGCATTCGATGGTGCAGAGCCTGGGCACGACATTGGCCCGCGGCGTGATGTTCTTCGGCGCCTGGCGCGTATACTGGTAGGCCAGAGTCTCAATCAACGCATTGGGGAATTCCTTTTCCACTGCCGCCGCGACCTGGTTGACGAACCAAATCATCAGCCCGGCCTGGCCGCCGAATTCCTCGGCCTTGGCCGTGCAGGCCGCACATTCGCAATAGTTGTGGACGTCATTCTGGCTGACACTGTACATCATCGCGGTCGGGTCCTTGCGGATCGCCACCAGGAGCCGTTCGGTCAGAATCCGGAGCACGTCCGCATTGGTCAAACAGAGCTGCGCATAGCCGGCGAAGCGCTTGCCCTTGATCTCGCTGAAATACTCGGGATGCGTCGAGAAAAATTCCGCCGGCGGCACCAGCCGGTCGAAAGTATGGACGAAGAGGCCGGCGCCGAAGCGCGCCATGTCGCGCAGGAGGACGCGGACTTCCTCGTCGCCGGCATCCAGGCACTGCTCCTTGCCGGGCGTGTCGGCAAGGCGGCGGACCAGCGATTTCTCGGTCGAGAAAAGGACCGTGTTGAGCGTCTCGATCGCCTTGCCGGGCGACTTGAGCGCGAAGTTGCGGCCGCCGCT
>JAKLHU010000254.1 GCA_022709995.1 Verrucomicrobiota bacterium
GCCGCAGAGGGTCGTTTCATAGCCGCCGCGTTTGAACGCCAGTTCGGTCGGCACATATCCCAGCATGCCATTGGCGTGGGTCACGACCATCGTGTTCATGGGCCAGGTCTTTTCCTTGATCCAGAGGCCGAATTCAGTGAAATACTCGGCCGGGATGGCCACCAGGCAGGCATCGCCCAGGCGGATGGCCTGCACTTCGGCGGGCTGGTACGGGTCCTTGTTCAACCGGGCCAGGACTTCGGGCATGTGGCGGTCATAGATGGCCGGGTCGACAAATCGCTGGGCGCCCTTGACCTTGCCGGCGGCTTCCCGGGCGCTCGGCTTGCGCACCGGCACTTCCACCGTGATGTTGGCCACGCCAATCGCCGGAGCCTCGCAAAACGCCATGTTTTCAATCGCCTGCCAGGCGTCTGCCGCCAACGTCGCGCCGATTTCCTCCATGCTGGGCGACAATTGCAAATACGGGTTTCCGGGGCTGATATTGCCACAGGCGCCATTGAGGAACACGGTTTCCGGGCAGCCCTTGGCCGTCAAGGCCGCCGCCAAGGCCGCGGGATAACCGCCGGAGGCGGCGGTGCCGCCGCCATGATGGACGGGATGACAGGCAAAATTGACCACGGCGCCCAGCAGCGCGCGGTTGGCGTCACGGGCCGCGAGGACCGCGACTTCCGGGTCGATCGGCCCTTCCACGCACAAAGCGGCGGGATGGTTGAAGCCCGGGCCGTGGGTCACGGAGAGTCCATTGCGCAAGGCGGTCCGCCGATTGTGCGACACCCGGAATTCGTGGCAACGGCCAAACCCGAGCTGGGCCGGGACGCGTTTCCGCCAGGCTTGGCCAAAGGCCTGCACGGCCTTGCCGATCATCATCTCCAGATAAGCGTCGTCGCGGGGCACGTCGCCGATGTTGGCGATGGCAGGCCCGGCGTGGTTGTGCGTCGCCGCCACCATGACCGCTTCGCCGGGAAAGCCGTATTTCGCCTCGATCCGGCGTCTGATTTCAACGGTCGTGGACCAGCGGATGCTGAGGGTGTCGAGCTGAATCAGCGCCGCCCGGCAGGGGCCTTGTTCAAACACCGCCACCCGGACAAACAAGGGGTCGAGGACATGGTCGATGACGATGTCCTTCAGCCAACCGACCTTGTGCGTGCCCATCGCCGGGGTGATTTCACTATGGGAAAAACCTGCTTTCATAGTATAGTTCTCCTGAAGCTGGGGACGGTGTTGCCGGTGCGTTGCCTGGATAGCGCCTCCTCCAAGCTCTTATAATATCTTTGCTTTTGCAAAAAGCAATTCCGCCCGGCCGCCTTTATGACGGCGCGCGCCGGTGTATAGTAAAGCCGAAAATCATTTTTCCCACTACGTTTTCCCGTCATGGTCATGCAAGCACAACTTTTCGAACCGATATTACGGCGAGGTGTTGCTTCCGGGCGGTGTTTGGCGCCCGGCGGCGATGGCGTTCTGGTGCGCGCCACCAACTGGCTTGGCGACAGCCTGATGACGCTTCCGGCCGTCTGGCGGATCAGTTCCCGTCTGACTCGACCGGCGGGCCTGACCGTTCTGTGCCCGAACTCGCTGCGGCCAATCTGGCAGGCCTGCCCGTGGGTCGAGCACGTCATCGGCATGGCCGGAAAGCGCATCGCTTCCGGCGAAGTCGAAGCCGTGCGGAAGCTCCATCCCGGCCTGGCCATCGTGCTGCCCAATTCGTTCGGCGCCGCGCTGGACGTCTGGAAATGCCGGATTCCGGAGCGGATCGGGCGCGCCGGGCGTTGGCGGTCATGGCTGTTGACGGCGCGTCTGCCGGAATGGCCGCGCGGCGAAAATGCCGGCGTCTGCCACCAGCTGTCCTATTACCTGGAGCTGGCCGACTGCCTCGGGCTGATGGAATGGGGCGCTGATTTCCCGCCGCTGCGGGTCGACGCCGGCCGCGCCGACGCCCTGGGCATGGACGGCGACAACTGGGTCGCGCTGGCTCCGGGGGCGGCGTATGGCCCGGCCAAGCAATGGCCGCAGGATCATTTCCGGCAGGTCGCGGCCTGGCTGCGGCGCCAGGATCTGCGGGTCGTGCTGGTCGGCACCGGCAAGGAGCAGGCCGTGACCAAAGCCATTGCGGAGGCCATTCCCGGCGCCCTCGACCTGGCTGGCCGCACGTCCCTGGAAGAGCTGATGGCCGTCCTGGCCAGGGCGCGGGCGGCCGTCGCCAACGACAGCGGCGCCATGCATCTCGCCGCCGCCCTGGGCACGCCGGGCGTCGCCGTCTTCGGCTCCACCGACCCCATTGGCACCGGCCCGCTGGGCGCTCCCTGGCATATCTTCGCCGCGACTGTCCCCTGCCGGCCCTGCTTCCGCCGGACCTGCCCGCTCACCGGCGCCGAAGCCTACCGATGCCTCGCCGAAATCACGCCCGCGGACGTCATCGGCGCCCTCGCCAACATCCTTTGAACGGGGCCAAAAACAAAAAAAGGCTGAGCGGGGCATCGCGCGACTCCACCGGTCGCGCGCGCAGTCAGCCGGCCACGTTGCCTCGCATTAGAAATGGCGTTGCTGCTCCTGCTTCCGGAACACGGCCGGAGTCCGGCCGCGCCGGCGGCGGAAGATACGGCCGAAATGCTCCTGGCTGCTGAATCCGCAAAGCTGGGCGACCTCTTTCATCCGGTAGTCCGAGCTGACCAGGTAGAATTCGGCCAGTTCCAGGCGTTTAGCCAGGACGAGGTCGCTAAACGTCTGGCCCGTCAATTCCCGGATCAGATGGCTGGCCCGGGAGACTGACAGACCCAGATGCCCGGCCATGCTGGCCAAGGTGATGCCGAAGCGGCAGTGCGCGGCGATGAAGTCTTCAATGGCGGCAACCCGGCTGGCCGCCGCCGTCAGGAGTTCCCGGCCGCCCCAATAGCGTGCGGCCAGACCTTCGGCGAGCACCGGCAGAACCCGCAGCAGGCGTTGAACGCGTTCCGGCTCAACCGGCGGCTGGGCCGCTTCCGGATGGCTGTGCCGCGGGCGCCACAAGCCGGCAAACAGGGTGCCGACATGGGCGCCGTTCCAATATATCGGCGCCACGACTTCCACGACTCCGGCATGGCAGCGTTTGACAAAGGCGCGCTCCCGGCGCCGTTCCACCCGCCGGTTGAGGCGGTGCATGCAGTATTCCTGGCAGAGCTCGCGCTCGCATTGGCCGCAGACGGCGGGATAGGTCTTCCGATGGGAGCCGCGGTTGGGCTCATACTGCGACCGGCCGGACTGGACATGCAGGCGCCGGGAGTGATCATGAACGCACAGCCGGCATTCCGTCAGCCCTTCCCAGGCCAGAAAGATCTCTTCCAGAGCGCCATTGTGACCGCGTTTGCCTTCCTCGCGCATGGCCATTTGCTCCCTCGCCAATGCCTGTCTCCAGCCGCCAAGACGATCCCGCGCGACGGTTGACGCTTCTGGCGCCCTCGGCCGCGCCGGGGCCTGGCTCTCCGGCCAGCGGCGCCCCCGGAAAGCAGCCGGCCGCGGTCACAATTTCAGCAGGCCTTTGGCGGTTTCGCCCAGAATCAGCGCCTTGTCGCCGTCTGGAATCGGCAGGTCCTCGATGACGGCAATGGCGAAGCGCATCTGCAGGTCGCTTTGCAAAGGAACATCCGTTCCGAACACGAGCCGTTCCGCCCCGATGATGCGGACGGCGTGCGCCATCACGTCCTTATAGGCATACATCAGATAATGGGCCGTGTCGACCCAGACATTCGGCAGCTGCATGGCCGCGACCGTCTCCAGACCGGCCAGATTCGGGAAATACGGATAATTGCCATTTTGATAAAGGCCGGCCATGTGCGCCATCACGAAGTTGGTCTTGGGATGGCGCTGGGCAAAGCGGGCCACCAGGGACGCGGCGGCAAAGCCGGTCCCGGGCATGCAGGAGGTGTGGAACAGCATGAATCCGACCGACTCCGCGATCGGGTCCAGCCAGCGCAAGGCCTCGGGCGAGTCCATGGAGAAGCCATGGTAGTCGGGATGGACCTTCACCCCGCGGAAGCGGGGATTGCTCTGCAGCAGGGACAAGTCGTCGGCGCTGGCCGGGAACATCGGATTGACGACCACCAGGCCGTACAGGCGATCGGCGGCCTGGAGGGCCGCGTCCAGCTCGCGGTTGCCCTCCTGGGTGTCGTACATGATGGCGCGCGCGCTGGACACGCACAACTTGTCGACCCCGGCCCGCTGCGCCAATC
>JAKLHU010000255.1 GCA_022709995.1 Verrucomicrobiota bacterium
CTACTGGGCCATCGTCAACCTCGGCGGCATCATCGTCCCCATCAATCCGTGGTTGAAAGAGGACAGTTTGGACGCCATTCTGGACACCGTCCAGCCCGACCTCCTGATCGTCCAAGGCCGCGGCGACCGCGACCTCCTGGCCAGCGCCGCCCGCCATCCCGCCCTGCCGGTCTATGCCCTCATCCCGGAGGCCGGCCTGCGTGACTTCAACGCCCTGGCCCAAACCGCCGCCCCGACGCCAACGGCCATGACCGCGGCGGCAGCGCCGGCCGAGGACGACCCGGCCATCATCATGCACACCTCCGGCACCACCGCCGCCCCCAAGGGCGCCGTCATGCGCCACCGCGACCTCATTTTCAACGTCGCCACCACCATCAACGCCCAGGGCTTCCGGCCGGATGACATCCACCTGCTCGTCAACCCGATGTTCCATTGCACGGCTTTGTACAGCTCCCTGCCGGCGGCCGCCTGCCAGAAAACCCCGGTCGTCATCACGGCGGAAACCCAGGCCGACGCCCTGCTGGCGCTGATCCAAACCCACCGCATCACCACCTTCCTCACCGTGCCGGCCATTCTGCAACGCGTCGTCGCCCTGCCCGACCTCGGCCGCTACGACGTCTCCTCCCTGCGCGTCATCGGCTACGCCGGGTCGTTCATGCCCGTCAAAACCGTGCGCCAACTCCAGGCGGCCTTCCCGGAAGTCGCCCTCCACAACTTCTTCGGCCTGACCGAGACCATCTCCGCCACCCATGTGCTAAACGGCGACGCCTCCCTCGACCGCCCCGACTCCATCGGCCGCTCCCTGCCCTTCGTCACCGCCCGCATCGTCGCCGAAGACGGCCGCGAATGCGGCGACGACGAGGTCGGCGAACTCCTCTTCGCCCGCGAAAACGTCATCCCCGGATACTGGGCCCAGCCGGAACGCCTGGCCGAAGCCCTGCTCGAACTCGACGGCCGCACCTGGTTCCGCACCGGCGACCTGGCCAGCCGCGACCACGACGGATTCTTCTTCATCAAAGGACGCAAAAAAGACATGATCATCGTCGGCGGCGAAAATGTCTTCGCCGCCGAAGTCGAAGCCGCCATCATGCTGCTTGCCGCCGTCAAGGAAGTCGCCGTCAAAGGCATTCCGGCCACCGGCATCCGCGAGTCGCTCGGCGAAATGATCAAGGCATACGTCGTCCCCGAGCCAGGCCTGAACCTGACCGAGGCCGAGCTGCGACGCCACTGCCATAAAACCCTGCCCTCCTATAAAATCCCCCATGTAATCCAATTCCTGGACGCCTTGCCACGCAACCCGGCCGGAAAAGTCGTCAAGACCGAACTGGCCTGATTCGCCGCCGCCTGCACCCAGAAACGCGCTTTTTTCTCCGTGTCTGAACACTTCGCACGTAAGGAACTGCACGATGACAAAGATGAATGCCTGCGCTCTCTTCAGCCTTCTGACAGCGTCGCTGCTGGCGGCCGAACCGATTATTTCATTTGAGCCCGGGGAAGCCTGGCGGGAACGCGTCGCCGCCGGCAACGTGAAACTGGAAATCGTCGCCGAACACGCTTCCCATGGCCAGCACAGCGCCAAAATCTTCCTGCCCGGCAGCGACCACGACTCCTGGCCCGGCTTTGACCTCAAACTGAAACCGGAGGACTTCGCCGGCGGCAGCAATCAGCTGACCTTCAGCGTCTGGCACCAGGAAAAAGACACCATGAACCTGAACTGGCGCCTTGATTTCGATAAGGGCCAACCCACCTTCAGCGGCATCAACATCCCCCCGAAAACAAAAAAACGCATCGCCCTCAGCATCGACCGCAAAGACGAAGACGGCAATTCCAACCGCGCCACCAAAGTCGTACTCTACCGCCGCATGCCCCGCGAAGACTGCACGTTCTGGCTCGACGACTTCCAGGTGGAAGTGGCCAGCTGGAAATTCGCGCCCATTGAATACATCGCCCCGAAAGGGCGCCGCCCGCCAACGGCAGCCGAACAAGCCGCCGGCTTTCAGCTCTTCCAGCGCCACTGGCAGGAACACGTGTTCAAAAACACCGTGCCTCTGCCGACGGACGGTGCGCCAGTCCTGGCCGCCGCCGCCTGCCCCGGCGAACAGGAGCCGATGATCTTCTCCCTGCATGCCCTGGCCGATCTGAAACACGTCGCCGTCACCGTCGCCAAACCACTGGCCAGCCCGACCGGCCAAACCATCCCCAACGCCGCCATCGAAATCCTGCCGATCCGCTGCCTCGACAAAAAAACCACCTACCCGTCCAAGGACTACTACCGTGACCTGCCAGTCCTCCTGGAGCGGCGCGCCGCCGTCGACATCCCCGGCGGCGAAAGCAAAAGCTTCTGGATCGACATCGACGTCCCCGCCCAGACACCGTCCGGGACTTACGCCGGCACCTTGAATCTGGACATCAACGGCCAAACGGCAGCCACCCTCCCCTTCTCCCTGCGCGTACTGCCCTTCACCCTCGATGAACCGAAAGACATGTACTGGGGCGAATACTACGGCGCCCGCCATGCCAACACCCCGGAGGAAATCGAGAAAACCATCCGCCAGGACATGACCATCATGCGCCGGAACGGCATGACCTCCATCGGCATCTGCTCCGCCCCGGCCCTGGTCAAGGACTCCCTCCGCTGGGAAAACGGCAAGGCCGACTTCACCTTGGATGAAAACTGCAGCTTCGTCCGCTTGATGAACCTGTATTTCCCCCTGGGCTACACCATGCCGGTCATTCTGCTCGCCGACGCCGGCCAGACCTTCTGCTCGAACTTCAAACTCAAAGTCGGTTCCGACGAGTACCAGGCCTGCTACCAGGCCTTCTGGACCGCCATGCAGGCGGAAGGCAAAAAACGCGGCTGGCCCGAAATGCTCGTGCAGCCGGTCGACGAACCGGCCTGGCGCACCCGGCCGGAGCGCGAACTGAACCTGACTCTGCTCAAATACCTGAAGGGAATCCCGGGTCAACGCACCGAACAGGACGGCCCCGGCGATGACTACTTCATCCACGAGGCCGGCCCCTGGGCCGACATGTGGAACTTCAACGGCGGCTTCGCCAACGCCGACGTGATGGCGCGCATCGCCCGCGAAAACCGCCTCGCCGCCCTCTACAACTGCGACGTCGAATCCTACCGCCCGGAAGTCGGACGCTACGTCGCCGGCTTCTTCCAGGCCCGCTCCCGCAGCCAGGGTTACTTCAACTGGGCCTTCATGAGCATCAGCAGCAACCCCTATGACGACTTCGACGCCGCAACCGGCGACTTCAGCCACATCTACCCGCCCACCGCGGCCGAGCCCGGCGGCCCCAGCCTCGGCTGGTACGGCGTCCGCGAAGGCATCGACGACTACAAATACATCACCACCCTGCGCAACGAGATCGACCGCAAGAAAACCGGCTCTCCCGCCGAACAGGCTCAAGCCCGCGAAGCGGCCGCGACCATCGACGCCCTGCTTGGAACCCTGCGCTATTCACCCAAAATCCGGGACTCCGCCTCCTTCACCAACCTGAATCTGCCCGATGGGAAACGCGGCGTCACCGGCATCCTGAAACTGCCCAACGACTGGTCATTCCGACACTATGACCAGGCCCGCGCCATCCTGACCGCCCAGATCGTCGCCCTCCGCGACAACAAGCCAACCACCACTGCCGCCGCGCCCAAGCTGGCCGTCACCCCAATGCCGCCGGCGGCCGCCAAGGATCCGACCCCTCAAAACCAGTACCAGGTCGTCATCCCCGTCGTCACCACCCCCATGACCATGGACGGCGACCTGTCGGAACCAGCCTGGCAAAAAGCCGGCAAACTCGAGAATTTCACCATCTCCACCGGCGGCGCCCCGCTGCGCCAGACTCATGGCCGCATCCTGACCGATGGAACCTACCTCTACCTGGCCGCCATCTGCGACGAAGAATACATGGATAAAATCGCCGCCCAGGTGACCGAAAACGGCGGCTCCGTCTGGATGGACGACTGCGTGGAATTCTTCTTCGACCCCCGCCTGGAATACAAAGGCTACTACCAACTCGTGGTCAACGCCCTGGGCAAATACACCTTCCTGAACCAGCTCAACGGCAAGAAGATGACGCCCCGGATCAACGCCGCCGCAAAAATGGGGGCGGACAGCTGGACGGTCGAGTTGAGCATCGCCATCGCCGATCTCGGCATCCCCGGCCAGTCCTTCGGCTTCAACAT
>JAKLHU010000256.1 GCA_022709995.1 Verrucomicrobiota bacterium
GACCGGGATTGCGGAACACGCACCCCGCGCTGCGCCCGGCCGGCTGGGTCGCCCGCCGCCGTTCGCCCGTCTGCCGCAGCCGCAGCGCGGCGGCTTCCGGCCCGGCCGGCGGCAGGCGCAGCGTCACCGCCGTCACCAGCACCCAAAGTCATGTTGACGACCGCCAACATCCATGACTACTTGGCGCGCGCCAACGGCGACGACGTCGTCGGCGAATGGTCCGACGACGACGGCAGCGGCGGCCCCGGCGCCACGCAAGACTTGTCGTCCACCCTGTCCATGAAGCTGAACGGCATGGTGGAAAATCTCTGCCAGGCCCTCGTCGCCACCGGCCATGACAGCCTCGCCGCCATCGTCAAAACCATGACCCTCGTCTCCTTCCCCCGGGAAACCATGATCATGACCCTCGGCTATGATATGAACTCCCTGCCGGTCAATGACCTGATGGCCATTCAGCACCAGGACTCCCTGCAAGCTTTGCAAAACGCCACCCGGCAGCGATGGCCCAACGCCACCCTGAAAATCGTCGCCAACGAACCCTCACCAGAGGAAAATACGCCGGGACGCTACCGGATCGCAACCGGCGAGGAACAGAAACGGCTCGCCGAAACCCCCTTTGTCCAACGCGTCAACCAACTTTTCGACGCCGTCGTCATCGAGGCCAGAATCAAAACCTGACCACTCCCCCACGCCGGAATTTCACCACCGCCATGAGCAAGCCAGGCCAATATCCCGAGGCGCTCCACCACGTCATCGCCTGCTTCAGCCGCCTGCCCGGCATCGGCCGCCGAACGGCGGAACGGCTCGCCTTGACCGTCATGAGCTGGCCGGAAGAACACCTCGACGACTTCGGCGCCGCCCTCCGCGAACTGCGACGGCGCGTCCATCCCTGCGCCATCTGCGGCAATTTCACGGAGGAGCCGACCTGCTCCATCTGCCGGGACGACACCCGGCAGCGCGGCCTGCTCTGCGTCGTCGAACATGCGTCGCAAGTCATGGCCCTCGAAAATTCCGCCTGCTTTCATGGCCTCTACCACGTCCTCGGCGGCAAGCTCTCGCCGCTCAACGGCAAGGGCCCCGGCGATCTACGCCTGGCTGAGTTGCAGGAACGACTGCGGAAACAGCCAATCACCGAACTGATCATCGCCACCAGCCCCGACGTCGAAGGCGAAGCCACCGCCCACTTCATCGCCAATATGCTCGCCAGCCTGCCCATCACCATCTCCCGCATCGCCGCCGGAGTCCCCGTCGGCAGCGACTTGAATTTCGCCGATGCCGCCACCCTCGCCATGGCCCTCCAGGGACGACGCCAGCTCGACTAAGACAACCGCCAACTCCCGAAAACCAACCGGAAGAATTTATTTTCTCCACGCCGACAGGCAAATAATTTCTCCACACGTAAATTACACCCATGCCTTCTGACTTTCGCCGGCGGCCTCCAGCCCTTTCAAGCCAGGAACGAGCAAGGACATTGACCCATGAGACTATGTATTGTGAAAGGCGATACTCCCGGTCGGGAACTGCCGGTTGACAAAGCCGAATTCACGATCGGCCGCGAGATTGACAACGACTTCGTCATCAGCGAAGTCGGCGTTTCGCGGCACCACTGCCGCCTGTCCCTGGTCGGCGGCGAATGGCTGGTCGAAGACTGCCATAGCGTCAACGGCATCCTCGTCAACGGCCAAAAAGTCGATGGAGGCATTATCCTGCGGCCGAACGACGAAATCACCGTCTTCAGCCACGTCTTCCGATTCCTGTCCGCATCCACCAACGGCGCCCCGGCGCCGTTCCGCCCGCCGACCAAGACCTCCCTGGGAACAATCCCCCCCGCCGAAACCAACGTGCAGACCACAGCCGACATCTCCAAGCCGGCCGCCACCCTCGCCAAGGACACCATGAAGCCAGACCGACGGACAACTGGCGCCACCATCATCAAGCTGGTGGTGCTGGGCATCATCCTGGCCATGGCAGCCTACTTGGGCTACAAACTGCTGAAGACAAGCCCCCAACCGCCGGCCGACGCCACGGCGACAGCCACGGCGGCAATCCCTGAAACAGCGACCGCCGACCAGGCGACGCCCACACCGGACGCCGGCGCCGGAACGGCACTGCTGCCGGAAACGGCCGTCACCGGACTGGCCGCCCAGCCAGTCCAAAATGCCGCCGAAGACACCACCCCGTCCTCGGCCGCCCCGGACGAAACCGACGCCCAGAAAACGCCCCCCGCGGCCAGCGCCGAAAACACCGACCGCCCCCGCCCCCGGACGTCAGCGTCCATCGCCATCGTCGTCCGCAGCGAACCACCCGGGGCCGAAGTCTTCATCGACAAAACCTCGTACGGCATCGCCCCGGCCGTCGTGCCGGACCTGGCGCCGGGGCGCCATCTGCTCGAACTGCAGCTGGACGGCTACGAGGATGTGGGCCGCCAAATCCAAATCCCGGAGGACAACACCAGCCAGCCGTTCGCCATGCACCTGCGGGCCGGCACGTTGCTGCTGACCAGCAGCCCGGCCGGGGCCGGCGTCTGGCATGGACGCCAATTCTACGGCATCACCCCGCTCCTCCTCAAAAATCTTCCCGAAGGACAGTATGACTTTTCCCTGCACGGCCCCGGCTGCGAGCCGCAAAAAGTCACGGCCACGGTCAGCCGCGCCAAAGGCGAAGTCATCGCCACCGAACTGAAATCCACCTTGGGAAGCGTCGCCGTGACCAGCCGCCCGCCCGGCTGCCGTGTCTACCTGGACGGCATTTTCAAAGGCGTCACCTCGGCCGACAAGGGTGAACTGCTGCTGACGGACTTGGCCGCCGGCCCCGCCACCATGAAAGTCGAACACCCCAGCGGCGTCTTCGCCAGCGGCGCCATCACCATCACCAAAGGGTCGACCCTGGAAAAAAACGCCACCCTCTGGGTGCCGACCCACAGCCTGACCCTCATCGACGGCAAAAAAGTCGCCGGCCTGCTGCTGGAGCAAAATGAACATGGCGACGTCGTCCTGGAAGATCGCAGCCGCCGGGCGGAGCGCTTTCTGAAACCACAAATCACCGACATCAAAACCCTGACCAATGAGGAAATCGCCGATTTCATCAAGAATGCTGACAAGGACAGCGAAAAAAACGCGCCGGGCGCCGCTATGGAATTGAGCCGGAAAGACGATTTTTCCCTGACCGCCTCTGACCTGCTGCAGGAATTGAAGCGCCTGACCATCCAGGATTTCAACGAGATGTACAAAGGCAAGCAAATCCTGCTCACCGGCCAGACCACCCTGCGCCAACAACAGAAAGGCGACAAGACCCCGGCCATGGTCTACTTCGGACAGCTCATTTGCGCCCGCCTCGCCCTCGGGACTGCCGCCGAAGACTGGGAACGTCTCGGCGCCGCCGCCAAAAACAACGCCCCGGTCTCCGTCCGCGGCATCTGCGACGGCATCAAGGACAAGGCCGTCATCCTGGATGGCTGCACCGTCGTGCCCTGAAGCCGGCATGGCCAAGCGGCCCCGGTGGCAGCGCCCCGAGCAAGCGCCCCGAGCAAGCGCCCCCGACCGTTGGGGTACCCGCGCCGCCGAAGTCGCCAGTTCGCCTCAAGGCCGGGCGCCAAAGCAGAACGAATCAAGATTGAGGCTGCAGCCGCAGTTGACGAATTTGACCACGTGGCGGCCTTTGCTCAAGTTGAACAAAAACGGCTTGCCGGCGGCATCCGCCACCGTAGTCCAGACCCAGTTGTCCTGGCCAGAACTCCAGCCGCCGGTCTCCGGAAACTGCACCCGGGTCAGGTCGGCGTACGGACAGAATCCGTCAATCAGGATGGCACGCACCGCCGTGCGGCCGGCCGAACAATGCCGGATATGCAGCGGGTAGGCGCCGTCGGCCGGAACATCGATGACGTATTCCAGCCAATGACCCGCGTTATCCCAGTTCAAGAAGGAGCGGCCGTCGGCAGCCGTCTTGGCGTCCGTCAGCGTCACCTGACCGCCCCCCTGGGCCGCGAAAGCCTCCGCCTGCACCAAAATCGCGACACCGGCCGGGGCGGCCGGCAGAAGCGGCAACGCCCGCACCGGCAGGGGCAGTTCCCCGGTCGCGCTCTGCTGCTCCGCCTTCCTGATGTCCAGAACGCTGTCGCCACCCCAGTTCAACTCGTACTCGCGGCCAGCCGCGGCTGTCCAGGTGATCGTTCCCGCGGCGCCAACC
>JAKLHU010000257.1 GCA_022709995.1 Verrucomicrobiota bacterium
CCGGCATGGTGCGGACGGCGCTGGCGCCGTTCAGCAGGGCGGCCAGGAGGTCCTGGCGGTTGTGGGCCAGCGAGCTGATCACTCCGGCTCCGGTGATGACGACGCGCGGTTTCGGCATGGTTATGCTCCCAGGCATGAGTTCAGCAGTCGTTGATACGTTTCCTCGCCAACGACCTGCCGGAAAAGCAGGAAGGAGACCAGCATGGCGCCCAGGACGCCGGGCACCAGGGCGCTCTGGCCGATGGCATGCCAGTTGCGGGCGGGGAGGCGCCCGAACAGGCGCAGGGCGCCGGCGCATTGCCGCACCCCGTAGGCGCTGGCCCGCGGCGGGACGAAGTCGCGGTGCGTGAGCGGCGAGGACGTGGCCAGGACGGTCAGCCGGCCCTCGTATTCCGGGTGCGCCTGGTAGATGGTGTCCAGAATCCTTTTTTCGGCGGCGGCCTTGTCGGCCTGGTACGCCGCATCGCGTCCCCGTGGCCAGGCCTGGGCGTCGTCGAGGCCGGTGCAGGCGAAGGCCGTGAGAGTCTGGACGCGGCGGCCGGCGGCGGTCTGTTCGGTCGCCGTGACGATGCCGGTGGCGGAAGCGGCCTCTTTGCCGAGCAGGATGCGGTTCAAGTCGAGCGAGTTGAGGCAGGAAGTCAGCCGCGGTTCGACGTCGAGGCTGGCGTCGAGGACGCCATACAGGGTGAAGAAGCCGCAGGTTTCCGGCAGGCCGGTGATTTGCTCGCGGTAATACGCCTTGACGGACTCCGGGGGAAGCAGTTCCAGGATGGCTTTCGGGTGAATGGCCAGGAAGGCGTCATCAAAGGCAATCGTGCTTCCGTCGGTGCATTCGACCTGGTGGCAGTTGCGGTCGACTAGGCCGAGGCCGCGGCGGGGGGCGACTCCGGTTCGGATGGCGACGCCGTGGCGTTTGGCTTCGCGCAGGAAGCCGGTGAGGAGGGGGCGGCCGCCGTGTCGGACCTTGGCGATGTGGCTGTCCAGGCCATGGCTGATCCGGAAATGGTGGTTGACCGAGCATTCGCCGGGCGGGGTGCCATGGCAGGTGGCGTTGGCGGCGAGGGCGGTCCGCAGTTCGCCGGCGATCCCCAGCCGGTCCAGGAATTCGTCCAAAGTCAGGAAGTCGTATTCGGACGGGCTGGGGTTGAGACGGCCGGCTTCGCAGCGTAAGTCGAACATGGGGGTGCTGGCGAAGACATCCTGCTCAGCCTGGTAGTAGGCGCAGATTTTGTCGCGGTCGGCGGGAAAGCGGCGGGACAGGCATTCGGCGATGGCGCGGACCCCGTGCGGCCAGTCGTAGCGGCTGCCGGTGGGCGTCAGGTACAGCGAGCTTTGGAAGGGCTCTTCCTTGACCAGGTCGGCGATTCCGAGCATGGCGAGCATTTGGGGAAGGGCATGGTCAAAGCCGCCGGTGAAATGGAAGCCGGTGTCAAACGGCACTCCCTGGCGCTGGAAGCGGCGCAGGAGGCCGCCGACGCGGGGCGTCGCCTCCAGCAGCGTCACCCGGCGGCCGGCCAGAGCCAGCAGCACGGCCATGGTCATGCCGCCGGCGCCGCTGCCGACAACCAGGGAATGCGGTTTGGACGCCTTGTCTGCCATGGGTCACATCACCAGTCCGCCGTTGACTGCGATGACTTGACCATGGATATAGGTGCTGTCCGGACCGCAGAGGAAACTGACCACGCCGGCAATTTCTTTGGCGACTCCAGCCCGCGCCAGCGGTATCAGCGGCAGGATGCGCTCTTTGGGGAGGTCCTTGGTCATGTCGGTTTCAATCAGCCCGGGGGCGATGGCGTTGACCAGGACGCCCTTGCGTCCGACTTCGCGGGCCAGGGCCTTGACGGCGCCGATGAGGCCGGCCTTGGCGGCGGAGTAGTTGACCTGGCCGGCCTGGCCGGTCTGGCCAGAGGCGGAACTGACGGCGATGATGCGGCCGCTTTTCCGCGCCAGCATGCCGAAGACGAGGGGCTGGACGGTGTTGTAGAAGCCGTCCAGGTTGGTTCGCATGACTTCGGACCATTGCGAGGGCGTCATGAATGCGAACAGGTTGTCGTCGGCAATGCCGGCGTTGAAGACGGCGACGTCCGGCGCCCCGCCTTCGCCGAACACGCCTTCAAGCTGGCGTTTGGCCTCGTCGCGGTCGCCGACGTCAAAGGCGAGGAGGGTGAAGGGGACGCCGCTGGCCGCGATTTCGGCGGCCATTTCCGCGCTGGCCGCCGATTCCTGCCGGCAGGTGGCGACGATGGCATAGCCATCGCGCGCCAGCCGCAGGGCCGTGGCGCGGCCGATGCCGCGGCTGCCGCCGATGATGAGTGCCGTTTTCTGGGGGGTATTCAAAGTAAAGCCTCGCCGCCGCCGGGCGGTGTTGTGCGACCTATGGCCGCCAAGGCGGGCATGCCCGGGTCTGGCGACGCTGCAAAAACATGATTTTTGGTAAAATTTAATGCAAAGGCGGCGGGAAGTCAAACCTCGGTGTTGTTAATGAATGGCCGGCATGGCAGATTGGCAGCAAAGCCAGCAGGGATTGTGGTCGGAGTGACGATGGGTTTGGCCGCCATGGAAAGGGCGGGTGTATTTCCGCCAGCGGGGGAGTTTTTTTTCTTGTTGTTCCGGTTCAGTATGGTTTTGGCATTATATTTGTCCTGACCGTCCAAGGCGGGCGTCAGAAGGGCCATTGGTTCTCACGCATGTCGTCTCCACCACCAGAGTCGTGAGAGATAACTGGCCCGTGGTGATATTTATGTTTGTGTTACGGGAGCAGAAGCAGTTCATGAAGAAGAAGACGATTTGTCTGGCGTGTGGCGGTCAATCGACCGAGCATCAGGTGTCGCTGTTGTCGGCCATCAATGTCGCGGCGGCGATCCCGCGCGACGAGTACGATGTCCTCGTCGTCGGGATAGATCAGCAGGGGGGATGGCATTGGTATCCGGACGGTGTTTTCCACGTCAACGGCGGTGATGCCGACCGCATTGCGCTGGCGCCTGGCGGCGTTCCGGTCTTCCCGGTGCGGGTGTCGGCCGGGGCGGCGCTGGTTGAACTCGACAGTCCTGGCCGGCGGCATTTTTTCGAGGTGCTGTTTCCGGTTCTGCACGGCGCCAACGGGGAAGACGGGGCGTTTCAGGGCTTGGCGCAGATGCTGAACTGCCCCTGCGTCGGCTGCGGCATTGCCAGCTCCGCCATCTGCATGGACAAGGCGATCACCAAACGGCTGCTGAATGAAGCCGGGATCAAGACGGCGCGCGGCCTTTGCCTGCGGGCGGGCGCGGGCGGGCCGGGGTGCGACGAGATCGTCGCACAGCTTGGGCTGCCGGTGTTTGTCAAGCCGGCGGGCGGCGGCTCTTCGGTCGGGGCGTCGAAGGCGACGTCGGCCGCGGCCTTGGCGAGCGCCTTGGCGGATGCCTTCCAGTATGACGAAAAAGTGTTAGTGGAGGAGTACATCGTCGGCCGCGAGATCGAATGCGCCGTCCTCGGCAACCGCGAGCTGTTTTGCGCGGTTCCGGGCGAAGTCATTCCGAAAGTCGGTTTCTATTCGTATGAAGCCAAATACACGATGGCCGACGGCGCCGAGCTGCGGGCGCCGGCCGACTTGACGCCGGCGCAGGTGGCGGAAGTGCAGGCGCTGGCCAAACGGGTCTACGCGGCCCTTGATTGCGAAGGCATGGCCAGGGTGGACTTCTTTTTGCAGGCCGACGGCGTCTGGGTGCTGAACGAAGTCAACACGATTCCCGGCTTCACCAGCATCAGCATGTACCCGCGCCTGCACGGGCTGTCCGGGATTCCTTATCCCGACCTGGTCCGCCGATTGCTGCAGCTGTGCATTGATAAATACGAGGGGAAATGTAAATTGGTACGTCAAGGCCGGCAGCCGGGTCGGTGAGAAGACCGTCGGCTGCCGGAGTAAGTGGTTCACATATCGGCAAGGAGGAAACAATCATGCGCAAGACATTTTTGATTTTTGGATGTGCGGCCGTCGTCGGCCTGTTGAGCGGGTGTGCGACGTCGGTTCCGGTGGGCAGCATTTTCACGGAAGTCAGCTTGCCGGTGGCGGTCACCAGCCAGGGGAGCTACAGCAAGGTTGGCCGGTCCCAGTGCGAGTCCATTCTGGGCCTGGTCGCGGTCGGCGACGCCTCTGTCGAACAGGCTTGCAAGAATGGCAACATCACGAAAATTCACCACGT
>JAKLHU010000258.1 GCA_022709995.1 Verrucomicrobiota bacterium
CACGGTCAAGTCAATGCCGTGGTCACGCATCTCCCGCAGGAAGTCGTCCCATTGGCTTGCCGCCGGCACATGCGCATGAACATCAATGACCGTCATCATCGTTCTCCTGGACTACGGCTGGTGACTCCCGCCGGACTTCTTCACCGGTCGCCCCCCCGGACGATGCGGCGCTGGTCTGGCCGACCCGGCCTTCACAGGCGCGGCACGGTCATGCCGCCGTCAATCAGGATGACCTGTCCGGTTGAATACGACAGATCGCCGCGCAGCAGCATGAGCACGGCCCGGCCAATGTCCTCCGGCAGCCCCCAGCGGGCCTGCAGACAGAGGCCGCCCTCGATCAGGCGATCGTACTTTTCCGTCACGGCGGCGGTCATGTCCGTCCGGATGACCCCGGGCCGGATCTCATAGACGGGGATGTTGTATTCGCCGAGCCGCGCCGCCCACAGGCGGGTGGCCATGCTCACGCCGGCCTTGGACAGGCAGTATTCGCCCCGGCTCACCGAAGCCACCGTCGCTGAAATCGAGGAAATGTTCACGATGGCGCCCGGGAGTCCGGAGTCCTGCTGACGGGCGGCCAGCAGGCGCCGCGCAAACGACTGCGTCAGAAAATACGGCCCCTGCAAATTCGTGCGCATCACTTCACTGAAACTCTCCTCGGTCGCTTCCAGGATATCCGCCCGGACACGCGGCGCCATGCCGGCGTTGTTGACCAGAAAATTGATTGGGCCCAATTCCTGCCAGAGTTTTTCCAGGGCCGCTTCGCGGGCGCGGCGGTCGGCGATGTCGCATTGGGCATAGGCGACAGCGACGCCCGTCTGGCGCAAGGGTGCCAAGGCGTCGACGACCAGATTTTCCGGTCGGGAGCCGATGATGGCGAGATGGTAACCGGCCCGCGCCAGAGCCGTGCTGATGCCAAGGCCAATGCCGCGGGCGCCGCCAGTGACCAGGGCAGTACAGGATTTAGGCAGCGTTTTCATCTTGGCTTCTCCATGTTTGGACTCGGTTGAGCGTCGATTCCAAACCGCATTCAGAGTTTGGCGACGGATTGGGGGAGCACGTTGCCGATGGCGCCGTGAATCACCAGGCTGGCTTGCTCGTCCATGACGGTCGCCTCGCGATTGATGATCACCAAAGGACACCCGCGGGTGCGCAGGGAGGGCAGCGCCGCGGCCGGATACACGAGCAGCGACGTCCCCAGCACCAGGACCAGATCGGCCTCGGCCATCGCCTGCCGCGCGCACGCCAACGGCCCCTCCGGAAGCATTTCGCCATAAAAGGTGATATCCGGCTTCAAGACGCCGCCGCAGTGGTGCCGGAGCAATTCGCCGGCTTGCAGACGGTCCCGCAGGGCGCTGCTGCCGACCTGGCCGCCGCAGCTCTGGCAGGTCAGCGTCCGCATCGTCCCATGCACCTCATAGACGTCGGCACGGCCGGCCTTCTGATGCAGACCGTCGATGTTCTGAGTCGCGATCTTGACGTTTTTCCCGCAGCGGCCGGCCAATTCCGCCAAGGCCAGATGGCCGGCATTGGGCAGAGCCTCCTCTATCGACGTGTACAGCGGCCCGATGACACGGTAAAAGTGACTCGGGTCGGCCCGAAAGCGCCGGATGTCAAAAACCTCCTCGCTGGACAGGGTGCGGTACAGCCCCTGGGGGGAACGGTAATCAGGAATGCCGCTTTCGGTCGACATGCCCGCCCCGGTCAAGCAGGCTATCCGCGTCGCGGGGCGCAGAAAGCCGGCCAGAGCGCCGGCCTCTTCCGCCAAAGTCGCTGGGGTCATGACCGCAATTCCTCCGATCTTTCCCGGCCGGCGCAAACCCTTCCACGGTCTCCGGACAGACATGACGACAAAAAAGGGCCAACTCGCCTCGCCCATGAACAATCATGGACAAGCCTGGACAACAAGGGCACCCGCCGACGATGGCCGTCGGCGACGGCGGAAAAAGGCGGTTGCGGCAGTATATTAGTTCGAACAAGCCATCCTGCCGGCCATACAATAATGCCTGATTTCCGCTTGTGATACTTGAAAAGAAGTTTTTCGCGCCTATTTTTTCCCTGTCCCTTGCGTTCAACGGACTTTTTTTCATCAGGAGACGACCACATGCTGCACATCCGTTATCCCTTTCATGGCGCTGTTCTCAACCATCGGCACGGCCGGCAGACGCCACAGGGCCTGGCCATCGAGGTCAAGGGCATCGCCCCCCTGGGCGCCGCCGTTGCCGTCAACGGCGTTCCCGCCCGGCGCGACGGCGAGATGTTCCTGGCGGAAGTGACCATCGACCGTTTTGAAAACACCATCACGGCCATCGCCCAGGGCGTGCAAGGCGCGGCGCAGCACCAGGTCAAGGTCATCTGGGATAAAAACTCCGTCAAGCGCTTCCGCATCTCCATTGACGACAACATGTTCTTTCTGCAGGACCTGGTGAAAAACAAGCCCAAGTCCATCTTGGACAACCTGTACCTGAAACAGCTGAAGAAGCTCCATGACGACTTCGGCGCCAAATTCACGCTCAATCTCTTCTTCAAGAGCCATGATTCCGACTTCAACTTGACCTGCGTTCCGGACACCTGGAAGGGCCAGTTCGGCGATCAGAGCGACTGGATGCGCCTGACCTGGCATGCCTACAGCGAATTCCCCGACCGGCCCTATCAGTACGCCAGCGCCCAGAAGGTCGGCCAGGATTATGATCTGATCCAAGGCGAAATCAACCGCTTCGCCGGCGCCGACGCCTGGGCGCCGCCGACCATCGTCCACTGGGGCGAACTCCTCCCGTCCGCCTACAAAACCCTGGTCAGCCGAGGCGTCCGCGCCCTCAGCGGCTATTTTTCGAAGTCCGAATTGCGCTATGCCGTCAGCTATGGCCTTGATGAAGCCCGCTGCGCCTACCTGGAAAATCATGACGCCCTGATGGACTTCGACAGCGGCCTCGCCTTCAGCCACATTGACATCATCTTCAACAACACGCCGCAGGCCAATGTCATTCCCAAGCTGGCGCCCCTGCTGGACGACCCGCGCCACGCCGAGTACATGGACCTGCTGACCCACGAGCAGTATTTCTGGCCTTTCTACCGCAACTATGTCCCGGACCACTCGGAACGCATCGCCACCGGCCTCCGCTTCCTCGTCGAAAATGGCTATGTGCCGATCTGGCAGCATGAGGGCTTCCTGGGAGTCCAGCCCAGCCCCTAACGCGGCCGCGGCCAGAAGGCGCATGTTCCAGACTCAATGTCCCCTGTGCCATCTGCCTGCCCCTGACCGCCAAGCCAGACCGGGGGCACTCCCCTTGGCTTGGCTCGATGCCCGCCCTACCGCCATTGCCCCCTGAAAGGAGCATGTCCTCATGGAATTTTCCATCCGTTTCTACGGCGCCGCCAAAAACGTCACCGGTTCGCGCTACCTGCTCTGCGCCCGAGGCAAAAAAATCCTCATCGACTGCGGACTCTACCAGGAGCGCAACCTCAAGGACCGGAACTGGGAAAAATTCCCGCTGGCGCCGGACGAAGTTGACGCCGTGGTGCTGACGCATGCTCATCTTGACCACTGCGGCCTGTTGCCAAAGCTGGTCCGGGAGGGCTTCAACGGCCCCATCTACGGCACCAGCGCCACGGTCGACATCGCCAAGATCGTCATGCTCGACTGCGCCAAGATCAACGAGGAGGACGCCGAATTCAAGCGCCGGCGGCACGAACGCGAGGGCCGGCAAAGCCCGCACCCGATCTTGCCCCTGTACACGGTCGAAGACGCCCAAGCGGTCATGCCGCTGTTGCAGTCGTGGGATTTTGCCAAACCGCTGGAGCTCGGGCCGGGGCTGTCGGTGGAGTTCATTGAAGTGGCCCACATTCTCGGCGCCGCCGCCGTCAGGTTCACGGTTCAGGACGGCCGGAAGACACGCACGGTGCTGTTTTCCGGCGACGTCGGCCGCTGGGACATGCCAATTCTGCGCGACCCGGCGCCGGTTGGTCCGGCCAATTACGCGGTTGTCGAGTCGACCTACGGCGACCGCACTCATGGCAAGGCCTTTGACATCCCCGGCGAGCTGGCGGAAGTCATCAATTCCACCACCAAAGCCCGCGGCAACATCATCATCCCGAGCTTCGCCATCGAACGCACCCAGGAACTGCTGTATTTCCTGGCGCAGTTGGTCCGAAGCAACCAGATTCCGCACCTGCGCATTTT
>JAKLHU010000259.1 GCA_022709995.1 Verrucomicrobiota bacterium
CTGGCCCGAATTGCCACTTTACTCAGCCAGTAAGCGCGCTCCCAGCTCCGGAAAACGGCGGTTCCTACGGCCAGCGGAAGCCGCCGTTGCCGCAGCGTCCCGGAATCTTCCCCTGCTGCTTGGCGGCTTCACGTTCACGGGGAGAGCCACAGTTGCCGTCGCGACGGCGAGTCGGAATTTATCCCTCGGCTGGTCCCCAGTCGTGAACTCCCCCCAAAATTGCCGCGGAACTGCCGTCGTCTTTTCCGGGGTGGTTGGCGATGCGCCCTGGCCCTGGCGGCAGAGACAACGGGAAGAACCGGCTATGTTTCTGGGCTGGCCGGTGTTAGTATCATTCAGGTCGTGAAAATCATCAGGAGGCCGGCGATGGCCCCAAGCAGGTAGCCGAGCAGCTGGATCGCCACCAGGTGCTGCCCGGAAACGCTGTCAATGGTGGTGTGGATTTGATGCATGTCCATCGTCATGATGGATTTCTCGATTTTTCCAGGCAGGTCGAGTTGGTGGATGATGGCATTTTTGTCGCTTTTCAAACGATTCAGGATGAATGCCTGGACTGGGGGCAGGAGATGATTGACGATGACTTTCCAGACGTGATCGTGCCGTAGCCATTGATCAACCAAAGACGGGATGTTTTCCTCGATCGTGCTGCGGAGAAGCTTTTCGGCCTTGTCCTGGTGTTCGGCGAGCAATTCCAGCAGTTTTCCGGCTGACATCTGGTTTTGCAGATAGTCGCGGATTTTGAGCGACAGTTCGACCAGTTGTTCGCAGATGGTTTCCTGAGTGGCCTCGTCGCTCAGCCTGGCTTCGAGCTGCCGTTGAATTTGGTCCCAGTTCAGATGATCAATCAGCTTGGCGGCGAAGTCGTCGGCCGCCAGCCAGCTGCACAGGCTGGGAAATTCCTGCCGGAGGTAGGTTTCAGTGCCGTCGCGGAATTGCCGTTTGATGGCGGCGGTCAGCTGCGGGGCTTTGAGTTTGATTTCCCGGATGATCGCCGCCGCCACCAACTGGCGGTTTTTTGGGACGTCCAGCCATTTCACGACGATGTCATCGAACAGCGCATAGAGATTCTCCGGAGTGAAATTGCGCTGCACGGCGGCGCGGATCGCCTGCTCAAGATAGGGGATGAGAAAAGTCGCGATCGCGGATTGGTATTTTTTCAGGTAGACGTTGACTTTTTCCCGGATGTCTTCGAGCAGGGCCGGATTTTGCAGATAGTCCTTGACGACGGCGCCGAGTTGGTTGGCCAGTTCCGGCGGCGGCAGCAGGCTTTTGGAAATGACACCGCTGAGTTTTACGGCCAGAACGGCTTTTTCCCGTGGGATGACGCCTTGGATGAAGCCGAAATGCTTGTCGTAGGGCTTGAAGAGAAGCCAGATGGCGATGTTGTTGGTCAAGTAGCCGACGGCGGCGGCGACCGGCACCGGCATGACCCAGGCATCGAACCAGAGTGGCCAGAGTGGTGTCCCAAAGCCCTTTTTTGCCACCACCGCCGCCAGCAGCGATGCCATTGTCAGCCAGCTGAGCGGCTTGATCGTCAAATCAAGTTTCCGCAACCAGTTGAATGTCGTTTTGTTCTCCATCAGGATATCTCGGAGCGCTGGTGGTGGGGCGGATTGTCCAGGAGGCGCCGATGCTTGGCATGGCATGCTATCAAGAGACCGTCCGAAAAGTTGTCGACGCCGCGCTTGCCGCGGCATCAAGGGGCATGAAACTCACGTCAGCCAACCTTTGGTTTCATGGGAGCTTTTGTCGAAAGATTCATCTGCCGATGACGCGGACGAGCGCCAAGGACGCGGATTTTCACGGCGCGCCTTGTTTGCGCGCCGTGAATATCCGCGCTCCCCAGTGTAATCCGCGAATAAAATGAAGGGATAGTTGCCAGTAGTCATCACATTTTGGGCATCGGCGCCATGCTCTTGAAGAAGCGCACGACGCCATGCCGGGGACTTTTCGGCTGGCCTCTTTCTTGGGTCACGCCAGCCGCCACAGCCAGAAAGGCGTCCTCGCATGGCACAGCCGTCATGGCCCAACCCAACCAAGCGCCAGCCAAACCGGCTGTCATGACTGTTGGCCAACATGCTTCCAATGCCGTTCAGGGTTCATGCCAGCAGCCGGGCCGCCAAAGCGGCGTTTTCCTCAATCATGGCATCGCGGTCAAGCCGGTTCATGCCGACGTTGATGACGTCGCCGGGCTTGATGTTGCGCAGGGCGTAATCAAAACCCATGACCGGGTCTATGCGGCCGGCGCCAAGGATCTTATAGGCGATGCAGGGCTTGTCCAATGCACGGATCAACGCCACCGCCCGCGCCATGTCTTCAAGCTGGAATTTCTCGCCGCCGGCCTTGGCATGGACGCTGCCGCAATTGAAGAATGGCACGGCATGGAAATCGACGAGCTTCATCGCGTGGACCCACTCGTGCGTCAGGGGGTTGTGGGCGGCGACGCCGACGGGAATCCCTTTGGCCTGCGCATAAGTCACCCAGCGCCGGACGCTGCTGCTGTCCTTTTCGGCGAACAGCTGGTCAATCAGGCCGCCGTGAAAAAACATGGCTCGGCAGCCGATGGAGACCACCCGGTCGATGGCCTCCTCCATGCTTGCGCAGGTCCGAAAGGAAACCTGCCCTATCCATTGCATCGGTCCGCCCATGGCCAGATACCGCTGTGTCGTCTCAATGACGTGCGTGGTCTCATTGTTGGTGACAAAGGCGTTTATGCCGGCCTTCCAGGCCCGGTCCCAGGTTTCCAAAATCCGCTCCGGCGTGTGATACGTGCGCATGGCGTCGTCCCGGGCCTTGTTCTGATGGCTGAATCCGCCAAACGGATTCGCCCCGATCAGCAAACGCGTCAGCGTCAATCCACAAAAATCGACTGTCGGCAACATTGTTTCTGCCTGCCTTTCCTTGCCCGTGCGCTTTTGGTCTTGCCATGAACCCTAAATTAAGTGCCAACGGCGGGAAATGGAGTTTCGGGCCGTTCTATTTTAGACGGCATGGGTTAGGCTGACGCGACCTGTTTCCGACCGTCATCCGCAACGGCACCGGATGCCAGTTGGCCAGCGCAATCCCCTGACTGCTACAATACTCCCGCCGCTCCTCAAATCAAATTCAATCGCCCTGTCTGGCGCCATTTTCATGATATCCCACCGATTCGTTTCCGAGTTGTCGGCCTTGCTGAAGAGGCCTTTCAGATTGTCGGCAGTGAAGCTTTCGACGTTGCCGTCGAACAGCGCCGAGTTGGCGCGACCGCCAGGACGGCAATGAATGCCGATAGGCACTGTTCGCCGCTGGTGCCGTTAAGGTTATCGAACGGATTGCCTTCGTGGTTGTAGGTGCCGCCGAGCCGTTCGCATTCAGTCACAGGCCATGTTGTCTCAATTCGTTGCGCATGACTATGCCCATCGCGTTCTGGTCCAGGGTGTTCGGTTCCATGAAACTGCCGTTGCGGTAGTTGTTCCAGGAAGAGACGATGATGATTTTGGCCTGCAGAGCAAATGCCTGTCGAAGACCTTCCGCAAACGCGCTGCCGCGGCGTCGCGGCAGCGGCCATTGGGTCAATTTATCCCAGTCCGTCGGGCTGCCGCCGCCGTTGTGCTCGGCCACCCGTACCCACTGGACACCTTCCTGTCCCAATGCCGGCTGGCCCGTGTCTCGCCCCGACGGCATCGCCGGCCAGTCACGTCCCAACTGACGGCGGCTGCAGGCCGAATGCGGATCCGGCGTCAGGACAACCTTTTCATCGAAACCTATAAATGGCTTTCCCGCAAGAAGTAAGACCGCTGGAGACGACAGCAGGTTCTTGCTTTCCAGATAGCGGGTGACATTTTCCTCCCGCAGGGCCATGGGCTCCGAAGGCGCCAGCAGCAGGCCAACTTTGAAAGGCAATACCGGGGCAGACGTCGGGGCAGGGGGGGCTGACGACGACGCCAGCGCCAGAAATTGGCCAATGGCATCGGCAATAAAGGGGTCGGCCAGATCCTTCGGGGCAATGGCCAGCAACGCGCCGTCAAAACCGACGGCCCGCATGCGCTCCAGATCGCGTTCCATGCGGCTCACCGGCCAGCTGGAGTATGATGGCAAAGGCGACACTTCCGGGGGCAGATTGCTGAAATCAGGATAGGGGTGATATATCGCCAGCAGCAACGGGCGAATGCCCGCCGGGTAGGGCGGTGCAA
>JAKLHU010000026.1 GCA_022709995.1 Verrucomicrobiota bacterium
GAACTGCCGAGCCTGTGATGATACCGCCGAAGCCTTCGGAAGGTAAGAGACAAATGGGATCGTCGATGCGACGGGTTGCCCGCCGGATTCTCCGCTCAGTTGCACGCGTCCTGGACGGCCATGCCGAACTCTTCAATATCCCGGCCGAAATGGAAGTCGTCGCCATCTGCGACATCGTCGACGCCAAAATCGAAAAGACCCTCGGCCTGTTTGACAAGCGCGGCCGGCAGCGGCCGGCGGTGTTTCGCGACTATCGCGAGATGCTGAAGATGCCGGCGATCGACGCCGTCCTGGTCGCCACCTCCTGGAATTCACACCTGGCGATCGCGTGCAACGTGATGCGGGCCGGCAAATACGTCGCCATCGAAGTCGGCGGCGCGTCCTCGGTCGAGGAACTGTGGCAGCTGGTGCACGCTTCCGAGGCCACCGGCGTCTCCTGCATGATGCTCGAGAACTGCTGCTACGGCCGCAACGAGCTGATGATCCTCAACATGGTCCGCCAGGGACTGTTCGGCGAACTGATCCATTGCGCCTGCGGCTACGAGCATGACATGCTCCGCATGGCCAAGGAATACACCGAGGGCATCGAACGGGCCATCCACAACCGCTACCGCAACTGCGACCTCTATCCGACCCACCAGCTGGGACCGACCGCCAAAATCCTGCGCATCAACCGCGGCAACCGCTTCCTGTCCCTGACCTCGACGGCATCCAAGGCCCGCGGCCTGACCAACAAAGCGGAGGAACTGGGCCTGAAGGATGAAAACGGCAACCGCCTCGTCTTCAATGAAGGCGACGTGATCACTACCGTCATCAAGTGCGCCGGCGGCGAAACCATCACCGCCACCCACGCCGTCACCCTGCCCCGCCCCTATTCCCGCGACAGCCGCGTGCAGGGAACCAAAGGCATCTGGCTGGAAGACACCAACGGCATCTTCATCGAAGGCCTCAGCCCCACCATCACGAAAATCGACGTCGCCGGCAACCCCTACACCGTCCACCAATGGTCGCCAGTCGATGAATTCCACGAAAAATACGACCATCCGCTCTGGAAACGCTTCAAGAAAAACGACAATGAAGCGCACGGCGGCATGGATTCGCTGATGCTGCGCGCCTTGGCGGAAGCGGTCCGCACCCACACGCCACCGCCGATCGACGTGTACGACTGCGCGGCCTGGATGAGCCTGACCTGCCTGTCCGAGCAGTCCATCGCCCTCGGCAGCATGCCGGTCGCCTTCCCCGACTTCACCAACGGCAAATGGATCAACCGCGGCCTGGAACGCCCCTCCCGCTGGTCCCTGAACGAGGTCTTCGACATCTGAGTTGAAGCCGCCCCCGGCCCGGCCCGCGCCCGACTTCTCCACGGCGCCCCGGAATCTTCATCCCACCAGCACGACACGTCCGCGAAAGGCCGCACCATGCCCAGAACAACCCCTGCCCGCGCCGTCCTGACCGTTTGTCTTTGCGCCACCCTGCTTTCCCTCGCCCAGGCCCAGGAAAAGCCGCTCCCCGCCAATCTGCTCGCCAATCCGGCCTTTGCCGCCGACGGCGACCAATTGCCCAAGGGCTGGAACCGGAACAACGTCGGCGCCGGCCAGCGCATCCCGGCGCCGGCAGGGACCCAGGCCGAATACGCCCTCGAACTGACCAACGACAACGACAGCATCGCCTACTTCATCCAGCATGGCCTGAAGCTGCTGCCCAATCACGATTACGTGCTGAAAACGAAATTCCGCGGCGAGCCCAAGACCGTCTTCCAGATATACATGGAATGCAGCGGGCCTTGGAAGACCTTCTCCGCCACCCCCGCGACTTGCACCGGCGAATGGCAGGACATGGAGCTGCGGGCCAATTTCCCCGAAGTCAAGAACCTGCCGTATGCCGTGTTCCGCCTCAAGGGCGCCGGCCGCGTCTGCTTCACCGAGCCAGTCCTGTATCTCGACCTGTCCCGCTTCCGCAACGGCGACTTCGAACTCGGCGAGGTGCGCTGGGACATCGAGCACGGCGCCGTCGTCGCCACCGAGGGCGCTCATGGCAAGGTGCTCGAACTGACCCATCTCGCCGGCCCCGCCAAGGCCGCCCAGACCGGCATCACCGTCAAGGCCAACCAGCTCTACCGGCTGACCTACGACGTCAGCGGCGGACTCGACAAAAACTACACCGACTCCCAGGGCGCGACCTGGTTCCGGATCGCCCCCCAGCTCCAGGGCCAGCCGGTCGGCGACACCGGCGCCTGGCTCGACTCCTTCTCCGCCTGGCAGACCAAGCGCCTGACCTTCAGCCTGCCGCAGGAAAGCACCATCGACATCGTCGGCGAATTGAAAAACCCCGGCACCGTCCGCTTCGACAACATCACCCTGGAAGAATGCACGTCGGAAATCCCGCCCCTGGAAATCTGCCTCGACCTGCCCTTCGCCTTCGGCAACGCCGCCTTCCCGGAGCACGAAGCGGTCACGACGCTCTCCGGAATCCTGGTTTCCGACCTGCCGGTCAACGTCTACCGCCTCGAGCTGGCCGGCCAAAGCGCGGAAGTCAAAAGCAGCGGCCGCATCACCGCCTTCACACTGCCTCGCCCGCTCCCCGTCGGCAAATACCCGCTGACCGCGACCGCCCGCGACGCCAACGGCGCCCAGCTCGCCGCCGCCGCCCTCGACTTCCAGGTCTATCCGCCGTCGCCGCATCGCCAGATCACCTTCCGGCAGGACCGCGTCATGCTCGTCGACGGCAAGCCCTTCTTCCCCCTCGGCTTCTGGAGCGTCCGCGGCGACCTGCCGCTGGCGGAAAAGCTGAAACGCATGGCCGCCGCCGGCTTCAACGTCGGCAAATGCGGCGCCAACCAGATCGACGCCTTCGCCGAAGCCGGCGTCATGGCCATTCCGTCCGTGCCCAGCAAGTTGCCCGAATTCAACGACCCGCAGCAGAAAGAACTCTGGCGGAGCCATTTTACGAAAATGCACGAACCGACGATGGCGCACCCCGCCGTCATCGGCTATTTCAACATCGACGAGCCGGCCTGGGGCGGCAAACCCTACCAGCCGATCCAGGAAGCCTACCGCTTCATCCGGGAACTCGACCCCTACCGGCCCGTCTTCCTCAACGAGGCCCCCCGCGGCAAGGTCGAAGACCTCCGCCCCTACGCCCTCGCCAGCGACGCCTACGGCGTGGACATCTATCCCATCCCCAGCCCCAATTCACACTCCGAACTGCCGGACAAGATGATGACCAGCGTCGGCAAATACACCGACATCTGCGAGGAAGTGACCTGGAACCGCAAACCGATCTGGATGACCCTGCAGGGATTTGCCTGGCGGCAATGGAACGAGCCACCCAACAACCAAAACCTCGTTTATCCCAACCACGCCGAAAACCGCTTCATGGCCTACAACGCCATTGTCCACGGCGCCACCGGGCTGTTCTACTGGGGCTTCAACTGGGGACTCGAAAACTGGGACTTCATCGCCGAACTGGGCCGCACCATCCGCGAACTGAACGACATGTCGACGGTCCTGACCTCGCCAACCGTCGCCCCCACCGCCCTCGCCGCCGACAACACGGCCATCGCCATCCTCCACAAAATCCACGATAACAAAAATTTCTACATCGTCCAGAATGAAAGCGGCGAACCGTTGACGGCAGCTTTCCGCGGCGCCGCGGCGACGACGTTGCAGGTGCTGACCGAAAACCGCTCCCTGACCGCCGCCAACGGCACCTTCACCGACGCCTTCGCCCCCTATGACACCCACGTCTACACCGATGCCGACGCCCTGCCCCCGCCACTGCCCCAGCCAGACTGCCGGGGCCCCGCCGGCCAACGCTTTCAATCCACCAACGACCACCAGGAAGCCTCCTGGATCTGGCACCCCGGCCGCAACCAGACTCCCGGCCATGTGACGCGCTTCATCCGCGACTTCGACGTGCCGGCCGGCGCTGAAGTCGAACTGCACGGCACCGCCGACGACCTGTTCCGGGCCTACCTGAATGGCAAACTGGTCCTCGAACACAACCGCTTCAACGGCCATGGCGTCATCTCCGTCCGCACGGTGACGGCCTTCATCCGCCCCGGCCGCAACCGCCTCGTCTACCACGCCGCCGACGCCGGCCAGCCGCCCGCCGGCGCCCTCTTCGCCCTCCGCATCACCGACCAACAAGGCAAAGTCACCAGAATCGTCTCCGACGCCGCGACCATCTGCGCCGAAACAGCCCCCGACAACTGGCTGGCCGACGACTTCACCCCCGGCCCCGAATGGATCCCCGCCCAAGTCCTCGGCAAGTACGGCTGCGAACCCTGGGGCGCCAACGGCGAACCGGAAGCCGCCGCCATCGAACTGCTCGGCAAATTCGATTTCCCCAAATAAGACCACGCGTAATCGGTCACCCATTGAGAATTGAGCGATAGAGGAGTCAACGCTTGAGCGCCTCAGGGCCGGAGGCGCCACCTTGGCGCGCCAGGTCACTAGGACCGCCATTATCAATGGGTGACCGATGACGACCACGCCCGCCCCGCCAGCCCCGACGACAAGAAAAACCATAAAATATGGTTATATTAAATCTTTTACGCAAAATCCATCCCGCCTTGCCGACGCCCCCGGCCGCATGCACGATTTTTCCACATTCATAGCGCTGTCCTGCCCGATTCGCCACTATGCCTGGGGCGAACGCCGGCATGGCGGCGCCGTTCCTCTGATCGCCGATCTGACCGGGGCGGACGCCCATGACGACACCCCCTGGGCGGAACTGTGGATCGGCGCCCACCCGTCCGCCAGCGCCCTCGCCATCACCCCGGCCGGCGACTTCCCCCTGCTCGAGTTGGCGGCCGCTTTTCCCGACGACATCATCGGACCCGGCCGCCAGTCGGCCGAACTGCCCTTCCTGCTCAAAATCCTCTGCTGCGAAAAAGCCCTTTCCCTGCAAAGCCACCCGGACCGCCACCACGCGGCACGCCTGCACGCGGCCCATCCGGAACGCTATCCGGACCCAAACCCCAAACCGGAAATCCTCATTGCCCTTTCCCCGTTCCTCGCCATGGTCGGCTTCCGCCCGGCCGCGGCCGCCAGCGCCGACATCCGCCGGCGGACGGCCCTGGCGCCCTGGCACGGCCAATGGCCACCATCACCATCCCTCCGACAGCTCGGCGAAACCCTGCTCGCCATCCCGGCGCCGGCCCTCCCCGCCCTGCTCGACGCCCTCGCCGCCGAAATCACAGCCGCCCCGGCGCCGACGCCAGCAGACATCCTCGGCGCCGACTTGATGCGCCAACACCCGCATGACCGCGGCGCCCTCTTCGCCTACCTTCTTCATCACCTGCTTCTCCAGCCCGGCGAAGCCCTGTACGTGCCGCCCAACACCCCCCATGCCTACCTGCGCGGCCAAGGCATTGAAGGCATGACCAGCTCGGACAACGTCATCCGGGCCGGCCTCACCACCAAGCCCATCGACCACACCGCCCTTCTCGAAACGGTCGACTTCACCGCCCGCGAACCCCTGTCCGTACTCCCAAACGGCGCCCCGCCCGACTACCGCCGCTACCAGCCCCCGACTCCCGATTTCCAAATCCAAATCGACATCGCGACCGACACCACCCTGGACCTCACGCCCCGGCCGCCGGGGCCAGGCCTGCTCCTGGTCCTGAACGGCGCCGTCGCCCTCGCCGCCCCGGGCCACCCCGAACAACGCGCTTCCCGCGGCAGCGCCTGGCTCTGCCCGGCCGCTCTCGCCGCCGGCCGCATCCGGCCACTCACCCCCGGCGCCACCATCGTCCTGGCCCGACCGCGCCAAAACACCACGGTTCCCCCCGCAACCTGACGCCATCCACACTACCGCCCATACCTTGCCATATCACCATCAACAACCGCTCAACTTCCTCTCCCCACACTACTTCCACCACCCCAGGCATCTCCACATGACACAGGACAACAACGATTTCGCCCGCCAATTCGAAGCCGGACTGGGCAACTTGAGAACCACCATCCGCACCGGTGAAAAGGTCAAAGGCAAAGTGGCCATGATCGGCAAAAACACCGTCTTCGTCAACCTCGGCACCCGCGCCGACGGCCTGATCGACAAAAAAGACCTCCTCGACGCCAATGGCCAGCTGACCGTCAAAGAAGGCGACACCATCGAGGCCTTCTGCATGGCCTGGACCGACGACGGCATCAAGCTGGCCGTCAAAATGAGCAGCGACATGGCCGATTCCTCCATCGCCGACGCCTTCAACGCCGGCATGCCCATCGAAGGCAAGGTCACCGGCGAACGCAAAGGCGGCTTCACCGTCCAAGTCGCCAACGCCGAGGCCTTCTGCCCATTCTCCCAAATGGACGCCCGCGGCGTCAAAAAAGAACCCGCCGCCTACATCGGCGAAAAATTCTCCTTCCAAATCACCGAATACGGCGAGGAAGGCCGCAACATCGTCCTCTCCCGCCGGAAAATTCTGGAACAGGAAGCCGCCAAGCAGCTGGCCGTCCTCAAGGAATCGCTGCAAATCGGCGACATCGTCAACGGCGTGGTCACGAAAATCATGCCGTTCGGCGCCTTTGTCGACCTCGGCGGCGTCGAAGGCATGGTCCATGTCAGCGAACTGGGCTGGAACCGCGGCCTGAAACCCGAGGAAGTCGTCCAGGAAGGCCAGGCCGTCCAAGTCAACATCCTCGACTTCGACTGGGGCGGCGATGGCCAGCGCGACCGGCTCTCCCTGAGCGTCAAGCAGGCGGCCATCGATCCCTGGGAACGCGTCCTGACCGGCGACGCCTACGCGGTCGGCTCCCGGCATCACGGCAAAGTCGCCCGCCTGGCCGACTTCGGCGCCTTCATCACCCTGGAACCAGGCCTCGACGGCCTGGCCCACGTCTCCCAGCTCGGCGTCGAACAGCACGTCAAACACCCGTCGGAAGTCCTCGCCGAAGGCGCGGAGGTCGATGTGACCGTCCTCGCCGTCGACCGCGACCGCCGCCGCCTTGCCCTCTGCATCGGCGAACCAAAAGTCAAAGCGGAAAAACCGGCGGAACTGACACCGGAACAGGAATTGGAAGTCACCAAGGTCAGCGCCGGCGAAATCCTCCAGGGCGAAGTCGAAAGCGTAAAGCCGTTCGGCGTCTTCATCACCCTCCCCAACGGCCAGACCGGCCTGCTCCACATCAGCCAGACCAACACCGGCGGCATCGGCAACATGCAGGTGCGCGCCCTCTACAAGGCCTATCCCCTGCACCGCAAGGTCGACGTCGTCATCCGCGAAATCGACGGCAACCGGATCTCCCTCACCTTGCCCGAAATTCTCGAACAGGAACGGGAACAAGACACCAATATGGATGTCAAGGATAGTGCCGGTAAAAATTTCGGCAGCCTGGGCGATCTTTTTTCCCAGATCAAGCTGTGACCGGCCAGCCAGCGCGCCCGGCGACATTGCCTTCTTCGCCGGCCGCGCCTTGGCACCTCTCCCGGCCGCGCCTCCCGTGGCGACGGCAGGTTTTTGCCTGTCTCGATTCCAGCAGACGGCTTCACGATCGACGTTTGAGGATCTGACTCATGGACGACATCAAGAAACATCCCCAGGACGCCACCCCGCCGGAAACGACGGACCACGCGCCAGCCACCCCTGACAACGCCACCGAAAACCGCCGACCCGACCGCAACAACGACAACACCACCATGCCAGAAACAGACCAGAACAACACCGGCAACAACCAGGATAACGCCAAAAAAGACGGCTTCTTCGGCAAAATCTTCGCCAAAAAAACTGACAACGGCGCCGACGCCGACGCGAAGACGGGCGAGGCCGGAACCGATGGCGACGCCAAGGCGGCCGCAAACGCCCAGCCGCAGCCCGACTGGGCCGCCGAACTGGCCGAAACCAAGGAAAAGCTGCTTCGCCTCCACGCCGACTTCGACAATTACCGCAAACGCATCGCCCGCGAATACAACGACGTCCGCGAAAAGGCCAAAGCCAACGTCATCAGCGACTTCCTGCCGGTGTACGACTATTTCCAGCTGGCCGTGAGCCACGCCGACCAGAACGCCGACTTCAACGCCCTCAAACAGGGCATGCAGATGATCCTGACCGAATTCAAACGCGCCTTCGACAACCTCGGCGCCGAGGAAATCAACGCCACCGGCAAGCCGTTCGACGCCAAATGGCACGAGGCCGTGTCCCAGGAGCCCGACGAGACCTCGCCCGAGGGCCACATCATCCGGCAATGGAAATCCGGGTTCCGGCTCGGCGACACCCTCCTCCGCCCGGCCACCGTCGTCGTCAGCTCCGGACCGCCGCCGCCGCCAACCGCCGAAGCCGCCGGCGCCGCCGAAACCGATCCTGAAACCAACCACTAAACCAATCTCCTATACTTACCACCATGTCACCTTCCGCCGAAGACTACTACGCCATTCTGGAAGTCGGCCGCAACGCGACCCCGGATGAAATCAAAAAAGCCTACCGCAAGCTGGCCATGAAATACCACCCGGACCGCAATCCGGGCGACAAAGAGGCCGAAGAAAAGTTCAAGACGATCTCGGTCGCCTACGAAGTGCTCAGCGACGAAACCAAGCGCCGCCAGTATGACCAGCTCGGCCACGACATGTACACCAAAGGCGGCCGCGGCGGCATGGGCGGCATGAACGCCGAAGACATCTTCTCCCAGGCCTTCGGCGGCGATTTCTTCAGCAACCTCTTCGGCGGCGGTGGCGGCGGACGACGGTCACCAAACGCCCCCGAAAAAGGCGACGATCTGCTGTATGAACTGCAAATCGACTTTGAAGACGCCATGTTCGGGGTCGACCGCAAGATTGACATCCCCCGCTCGGAAACCTGCGGCGCCTGCCAGGGCAGCGGCTGCGAACCGGGCACCGCCAAGCACACCTGCCCCCAGTGCAACGGCCGCGGCCAAGTGACCATGTCGCAGGGCTTCTTCAGCATCCGCCAGCCCTGCTCCTATTGCCAAGGCAGCGGCAGCGTCATCGAAAAACCGTGCCATGCCTGCCAAGGACAGGGAACCGTCCGCCGCCGCAAAACCCTCACCGTCCACATCCCCGCCGGCGTCGACTCCGGCTCCCGGCTGCGACTGGCCGGCGAAGGCGAAGCCGGCCTGCGCGGCGGACCGACCGGCGACCTCTACGTCCGCATCCATGTCCGCCAACACGACATCTTCTCCCGGGAAGAACAAGACCTGCACTGCGACGTGCCAATACCGTTCCACGTCGCCGCCCTGGGCGGAACCATCGAAGTGCCGACCATCAACGGCAAGGCCGAACTGACCATCCCCGCCGGTATCCAAAGCGGCACCGAACTGCGCCTCAAAGGCCGCGGCGTCCCACCGCTGGCCAAAGGCCGCCCCCGCGGCGATCAATACGTCAAAGTCGTCGTGGAAGTGCCGACCAACCTGACCCGCGACCAGAAGGAAAAACTGAAGGCCTTTGCCGACGCCTGCAGCGACAACGTCCACCCGCGCCTGAAGGCCTTTATCGAAAAGGCCAAGCGATTCTTCAAATAATCCCCAGCCCGAGCCAAACCGTTCGGAACCGTACGGAAAGGATCGACGCCATGAGCCAGACCAGGAACATCCCGGACCTCGCCATCAGGCCCGAACACCTTCTCCAAACCAACTCCCGAACCGCGGCCGCCACCCACCGCCGGCCGGCCCGGACCACGCGATTCCCCGGTCGCCTGCTCGTCCTCGGCCTGACCGCCCTGCTGGCCGGGACAGCCCTCGCCCAGCCCGCCCGGCCCGCCCCGGCCCCCCGGCCAATCCCCGCGCAGGCGCCCCGGCCCGCCCCGGCCGCCCGCCCGCTGCCCCCCGGCCCGCTGGCCCCGGCCCCGGCCGAAACGGCGGGGCGGCTGACCGAAACCGAGATGGAGACCATCGCCAAATGCCTTCGCGACCTGAAAAGCCCGGCCGTCGAAGACCGGCGCCGGGCCGCCATGATCATTGGCAAGTACCGCACCCCGGAAGCCGAACAAGCCGTTCTCGACTGCCTGTCTGACCAAGACGCCGTCGTCCGCCAAAGCGCCCTCGTCGCCTTGACCGAAGACCGCCGTTTCCCACCCGCCGCCAGAATGCCGGTGTTCCGGCTCCTGCGCGATCCCGATGTCCACATCCGCCGCATCGCCTCGGCGCTGATCCCGGAAGCGAGCGGCGTGTCCCTCGGCGGCCCGGTCGCCATCACCGGAAACATCACCATCCGCACCGGCGGCGGCCGCACCGACGACGAAACCGAAGAAGCACTGGCCTGCCTGAACCAAGCCCTCGGCGACGACGACCCGTCCGTCCGTCGCAATGTCCTCAATGGCGCCCGCTTCTTCCCGAAAGCGCTGGCAGCAGCCAAAATCGAGACCTTCTTCGCCGACCCGGACGCCGAAGTGCGCTCGCTCGCCTTGATCGCCTATGCGCAAGTCATCGGCCAAGAAGCGGAACGGGCCGCCCGCCTGCAGCCCCTGGCGCAAGACCCCGTCCCGGCCGTGCGCCAGGAACTGGCCCGGACCGCCGCCCGCCTCGGCGGCGCCGGAACCGCCATCCTCAAAAACCTCCTCAACGACCAGGACCTCGCCGTCCGCGCCGAAGCCGTCCGACAATTCGCCGGACAACTCGACCCGGACGCCTTCCCGCCCTTGCGCACCATGATCCTCGACCGCCAGCTCCCGGCCGACCTGCGCAAATCCCTCTTGGCGCTGCTCCGCGCCTTCCCGGACCAGTCCGGACCGGTCTACGAGGAACTGCTGGCGCAGGGACCGCCGGAACTGCAGGCGGAAGCCATCCGCGCCATCGGCGCCGACGAGGCCGAACTGCGTCCCCTCGAGTTCTTCCTGCCGTTCCTGCAGTCGCCCTCGGCGCCAGTCCGGCAAATGGCCGCGCTCGTCATCACCCGCCGACGCCAGGAACTGACCCCCGAACACGTCCAGGCCCTGCTGACGGCAAAGGCGGCGGAGGCGCGCCTGCTGGCGGTGCGCGTCTGTTCAGTGCTGCCGGAACCACGGCGCGGCGAAATGCTGCTCGACGCCTGCCTCGACGCCGACGCCACCGTCCGCCAACAAGCCTTGCTGCAACTGGCGACCTTCCGACCCGACGGCTGGCAGGACATCCTGCTCGCCAGCCTGAACGACTCCAATCCGGACATCCGGGACGCCGCCGCCCGGGGGCTGGT
>JAKLHU010000260.1 GCA_022709995.1 Verrucomicrobiota bacterium
GGTTTTTGATACCGACGTGACGGTGCATACGGACAGCGAAAGCAACCGCCTGACGGTCAAGACGACGCCGCGCACCTGGAACATGGTGAAAGTCTTCCTGACCCGCCAGGACGTGCCGCCCCGCCAGGTTTCCATCCAGGCCATCATCACCGACATCAGCCTGACCAAGGAAACCGAATACGGCATTTCCTATTCCATCAGCAAGATGCTCGACAGCAACAGCGACACGCTGACGGGCATGATCAACAGCGCCGGCAAGATCGGCACGGACACCACGATTGGCGGCATCATGACCAAAACCGGCCTGGGCCTGCTGTTCAAGGATAGCAAGGCCGACCCCCTCGCCTTCCTGACCGCGTTCGCCGGCGCCGGCAACACCAGAATCCTGTCCGAACCGCATGTCCTGGCCTTGAGCGGTTCCACCGCCATCTTGCAGGTTGGCGAATCGATCGCGGTGCCGACCGAATCGACGTCCTATTCAACCTCCTCCGACACCATGCGCAGCAATTACGAGTATATCGACACCGGCGTCATCATGACGGTGACGCCGTACATCACGGCCGGCAATGACGTCCGCCTCGAAATCGAGCAGGAGGTCTCCGATGCGCAGGAGGCAAGCAGCGTCAACCTGCCGCCGACGATTACCAAGAAGAAGATGTCGACCCAGCTGGTCGTTCCGGACAATTCGACCCTGATGATGGGCGGCATGATCAAGAACACGAACAACGACTCCAACTCCGGCGTGCCGTGGCTGAAGGACATTCCCTATCTGGGACGTCTGTTCCGCTATAATTCCCTCTCCAACTCGCGCAGCGAGCTGCTGATTCTGCTGACGGTGAATGTGGTTGACAACAAGAATCCGCAGGAAGAGCTGGTGCGCCGGTATCGCGCCTCACTGGAAGAAATTGAAAAGAATCGCGACACGAGCCTGTACTGACGGCCGATGGCCGGAAAAACGGTTCGGTTTCGTTTGAAAGAATATCATGAGCACAATGGCAGCAGACAGCAGCAAAGCCGGGAAAACAGCTCCGGAACTTGAGGTGACGAGTGGACTTCCGGCCGCGTCCGGGGCCGAGGCCGAGGCCGGCCATCACGGGCAGCCGGCCGGGCGCCCGGAACCGGAAGTGGCCGAGGCCGTCCGGAAACTTCTGGCGGTCCGGCTGCACCTTGCCGACGGCGACCCGCGGCCGGGCGGCACGGCCGCCGCCGACTTGGATTTGGTCGCGTCCGGCAAGCTGGACGAGCAGTCTCTTCTGGCCGTCTATGCCGAAGCCTCCGGGTTGCCGGTGCTGGATGAACAGGAAGTCAAGGATGTCATCACTTACCCGGAAGTGACGTACGACTTTCTGACCTCGATGAATTGCTTGCCGTTGATGTGGAATGCGGAAAAGGCCTTGATCGCGGTCAGTTCGCCGTACCAGGCCGGCCATTTGGCGCATGTCTGGCGGACGATCTACGAGGCCGACGCGTTGTTCATTTTGGCGCGACGCCCCTTCATCGAGCGTTTTCTGACGGCGTTGTACGACAATCAGCGGCGTGAGGGTGAAGGCCGCCTGCAGGATAGTGACAGCGAACAGGCCTTGCGCGATTTGGCCAAGGAGGCCCCGATTGTCCGCCTGGTCAATGACATCTTCAACCGGGCGCAGGAAATGGGCGCCAGCGATATTCATGTCGAGCCGACCGAGACGGACGTCGCCATCCGTTTTCGAATTGACGGTTTGCTGCAGACGATTCTGCGCCCCCCCAAGAACCAGTATGCGGCAATAGCTTCCCGGATCAAGCTGCTGGCCGGGATGAACATCGCCGAGCGGCGCCTGCCCCAGGACGGTCGCATCGACCTGCCGTCCGGCCTCAATCCGATTGATGTGCGCGTCAGCACGGTGCCCTGCATGCACGGCGAAAGCATTGTTTTGCGCCTGCTGCAGAAGGATGCGGCGATTTTCGATTTGGACAAAGTCGGCCTGTTGCCGGACACCCGGGCCGACCTGGAACGGCTGTTCAGCTTGCCGCACGGGATGATTCTCGTGGTCGGTCCGACCGGAAGCGGCAAGACGACGACCTTGTACTGCATCATGAATATTCTGAATGCGGAGTTCCGCAAGATCATCACGATTGAAGACCCGGTGGAATATCAGCTGGAGGGCTTGACGCAGATCCACGTGCGCTCGCAAATCGGCTTGAGCTTCGCCAATGGCCTGCGCGCCATTGTCCGCCAGGATCCGGATGTGATTCTGGTCGGCGAAATCCGGGATCGGGAGACGGCCGAAATCGCGATTCACGCGGCTTTGACGGGGCACCTGGTGTTGAGCACCTTGCATACGAACGACGCGGCGGGCGCCTTCAGTCGGCTGATGGAGATGGGCGTGGAGAGCTTTTTGATATCGTCGTCTCTGCTCGGGGTGGCGTCGCAGCGCTTGGTGCGGCGGATCTGCCCGGCGTGCGGCGGCAGCGGCAAGCAGCCGGAAGACGCGACCCGGCGCTGCCGGAATTGCCTGGGCAGCGGCTATCGCGGCCGGATTGCCATTTTTGAATTGATGACCATGAATGATGAGTTGCGACATGCCGTCAACGCGCGTGAAGACAGCACGGTGCTGACTGCGATCGCCCGCCGTCACGGCATGCGGACGCTGAAGGAGGACGGCGACTTGAAGGTGGCCAAAGGCTTGACGACCGTTTCCGAAGTCACCCGGGTCTGCATGCTGGACGTTGGCGACGTGTGACTCCAGGTCCTTGCGGCGCCGGCCGGCACGACCTCGGAGCGACGGCGTGGTCCGCGGGCATCGGCGCGGCCGGTCACCGGCGAGATTCGGTTTTGGCGCCGCGGCGTTTAGGCGGCAGGGGCCGGTTTCACCAAAGTGGAGCCGGCCTTGCTGTTTATGGAAGCTGGCATGGCCAGCGCCGATTGGCGGAAAGCGTCCATTTAGAGCCTCTCACGGGGTTGGGAATGCCGATTTAATTAAATGTTGGCTGCCGTTGTGTGGCTTCCATAGCTGGTTGAGGCTTTATCCCATTTGTGGCCGCAGAGGTAGATTCATCGCGCCTTTTCCGGCGTCTGATTGCTTGGCTGACAATTGATAAAGCTACAATTGGCGATAACTTCAATCTACCAATTCACCTTGAAAAGATTCGAGCTTGAAAAGATTCGAATAAGCTAATTTATGCCACGCAATCTTGCCATCATTGGTGCCAGTTATTTGCAACTTCCGTTGGTTTTAAAAGCGAAGGAGTTGGGCCTGCGCACGCTCTGTTTTGCCTGGGAGGACGGCGCGGTCTGCAAAGACTATGCGGATAACTACTATCCAGTCTCAGTCCTGGAAAAAGAGAATATCGCCGAGATTTGCCGCCATGAGCAAATTTCCGGCATCACCACGATAGCGACGGACATTGCCGTGCCCACCTTTGCCTATGTCGCACAGCAGCTTGGACTCATTGGCAACAGCGAGCATTCCGCGTATATCAGCACCAACAAATACGCCATGCGCGAAGCGCTGGTTGCCGCCGGCGTGAGTTGTCCACGGTTTTTCCGAGTCCGTTCCATTCAGGATGCCCAGCAAGCCCTGTCTGATTTGCATTTCCCGCTGATTATCAAGCCCTGTGATCGTTCAGGCAGCATGGGTGTATGCAAACTGAACAATCAGGCAGAATTGGAGCAAGCCGTCAGCGAAGCCCTGGCCTGTTCCTTTTGCAAAGAAGCCGTCCTCGAAGAATTCATCGAAGACGCCCGCGAAATCAGTATCGAGGGCATTTCCTTTGCCGGAACGCATTATGTCCTGGCAGTCACCGACAAAGTCACCACCGGCCCTCCGCATTATGTCGAACTGGGTCATCACCAGCCCTCGGATCTGCCCCAACGTCTGATTGACGAGGCCATTCGCCAGGTGAAGCTCGGAGTCAAGGCGCTTGATATCCAATATGGCGCTTCACACCCTGAGTTGATGATCACCCCCGATGGCAGAGTCTATATCACCGAAATCGGCGCACGCATGGGCGGTGACTTCATCGGCTTCGACCTGGTGCAACTCTCCACCGGCTACGACTTCCTACGCGGCGTCATTGAAGTCGCCCTGAACCAATTCAAACCACCGCAATGCCCCCTCAACAAATGCGCTGGAGTTTGGTTCTATGCCCCGGAAACAAAATGGGTCAAA
>JAKLHU010000261.1 GCA_022709995.1 Verrucomicrobiota bacterium
GGACCGGGTCGTGTTCAGCACGGAACCGGCCCTGGCCGCGCCGGATGACGTTGCGCCGGCGCCGGCCTATGCCCAGGGGCTGGCCACGGCGGGGCGGGCCAAGACGCCGCCGGTGCTGGACGGGCAAGACAATGACGCCTGCTGGCAGGAAACGCTGGCGCTGGGGCCATTCGTGCTGAACAAGGAAAGCCGCCCAGCCCAGGAACAGACCGCGGTCCGTCTGGCTTGGGACGATGCTCAGCTCTATGTTTTTTTCCGCAGCCAGGAATCCTGCCTGATTCCCTCCGCCAACCGCCGGCACGAATTTCGCGACACGGTCGATGGCCCGGACCAGGAGTCGATCTGGAACCAAGACTGCGTTCTCCTGATTCTGCAGCCGGATGCCAGCCAGGACGTCTGCTACGATCTGGCGATATCGCCAAGTGGTCACATCACGGACGCGCGCATGACCGGGCCTGACATCTGGTCGACGCGCGACCGCAGCTGGAACGCCGGGGCCAAGGTTGCGACCGTAGTCGGCGATGGCCAGTGGACGGTCGAAATGGCGATTCCGCTCACGGCTCTGGGCGGCGTCGACCGGAAGGCTTGGAAGTTCCGGGCCGGCCGGATTGAAAAAAGCCGTTCCGAAGTCAGCAGTTGGAATCTCGTCGACGTCGGGTTTCACGCTTTGGCCGAATTGGCTGACTTGCGGTTGGCGTCGGCCGTTCCCGGCTGCGACGGCATGACTTTGCCGGAATTCGGCCCTGGCCGCAATGCGGTCATGTACCGGGCCAGTCAGCCTCTGCATTATGAAACGCGGATGCAGGTTGAGAATGAACGCTGCCAGTATTCCTGGGGGATGAGCGCGACCGGCGCCGACTTCGCGGTGGCGCGCACCGGTCGGTTCACCTTCCAGTGGCGCCTCGCCCGGCCCGAGCTCAATGAGTATCTGCTCGTCTCGCCGACCTATGCCTTGTCGGCCAGTTCGCGCCTGCTCGAATATGATGTCAGCGGCGGCGAAGTGCTTTTGAATGGCCGGCCGGCGCCTTCCGGAGCGGTCCTCAATCTCGGCGTCAACCGGATTGAGATCAGGGCGGCCGGTGTCGTCAGCGGCAAATTCTGGTGCGGCGACTACGTGTTGCCGGTTGACGATGGCTGGGTGCGCGAGGACGGGGTCTGGCGGCGCGTGCTTCTCGTCGATGACTCCCGGGTCTGGCCGGAATGGCGACGCGATGGCGTGAGCATTGCCCGCGGGTCGATTCAGCAGTTCACCATGGTTCCGCATGGCGTGGAGGGTTTTCAGCTGAAGGACTATGTGTTTTATTTTGACCTTCCGGAGGGCTTCGAACTGGTCGGCGCCTCCGGCTACTACAAGGTCTGGCAGCTGGCGACCGAGGTCGTGGGGCCGGTGGCGCACGGGGGGCGGCCGTACGTGCGGCATGCCGTCCGGTATTTGAATACCGTTGCCAGCAACCGCAACCGGCTCAGCTGGCAGTGCGCGGCCGCCGTGGTCCGGGCGCCGCTGGCTTTTACGGACGATGATACGTGGATTTATTTCCATGCCGGCAGCGCGGCGGCCGGTATTGTCGAGATTCCGCAGGCGATCCCGGTGCGGATGCTGCCGCCCCTGGACGGGGTGCGGCCCGACCGGCCCTTGCTGCTGCAGATGTGGATGGGCTGGGTGCATGCCATGACCGATAAGACCATGTATCCGGTCTTTGCGGAGCAACTGCTGCGCATGGGGGTGAATGAAACGAACTTCGGCGATGGCGTCATTGTGGATCGCCTGGCCCTGATTTCCCTGGATTCCTGGTGTCTTGACCCGACCGCTTATCTGGAGAAGCACCCCGAGGCCCGTAAAGTCGGCCTGGACGGCAAGGCGGCGGCCAAGACCGTGTGCTCGACGGTCATGGCGACTGATCCGGAATGGATGAGTCTTCTGCGAGACACGCTGATCCCGGCGTTTCTGGAGAAGTACGGCCATCCGCGCCACGTCAATTGGGATTACGAGGCGCCGGTGATGACCTCGGAGCTGGCCTGCTTCTGCCCTCGTTGCCTGGCCAGTTTCCAGGCCGCCTTCCCGGAAGCGGGCGCCGGTGTCACCCCGGAGAAGATCCAGCAGCAGCACGTTCCGCAGTGGGTGGCGTTCATGAACCAGCGCATGGCGGCGATCGCCGGGCAGTTCCGCGATGCCTTGCACCGCCATCAGCCCGGGATTGAGTTCAGCGTCTACACCGGCTATCATTCCGACTTCACGAAACATCATTACGGTGTCGACTGGTCGCTGCTGCGCGACAAGATCGACCGTGCCATGTGCGGCTATGGCCGGCCGTTGGACAATTTGGAGGCGACGCGGGCGGTGATTGGCGGAATGCCTTTCACTCTCGGCATCATAGCCCAGCCGTATGAAATCGAGAAGCGGATGCCCCCGACCTGGTTCCGGCCGGCCGACGTGATGCGCCGGGCCAGCGACGCGACCGGCGGCGTGTTGCTCTATAATTACAGTACGCTGGATTCGCGGTCGTTTCAGAGCATAGCCCGGGTGAGCCGGGTCATGAAGGACTACGGGCCTTATTTTGTCGCGCATGACGTCAGTCGTCGCGCCGAGATCGTCACGCCGGGATGGAGTGACTCCGAGCGCGAGGTCCTGGCCGGGGCGGACGGGTCGCTGCTGGTCGTGCTGATGAACACGGGCCGCGGCGCCAAGGCCTATGCTGTCCAATTGCCGGCCGGGCATGGGGCCGAAACACCGCTGGCCGGCGAGCTGGCCGCGGGCGACTTCGCCGTTCTCCAGGCGGTGCGGAAATGACGCCGGCCGCCGCCCCCCCGGGAGGTGGCGGAACCGGGTGGGCTCTGGCCTCTGCTCTGTGCCTGATGCATGCGTCGAGGCGGCACGGGACTCAGGCCGGATTGATGCGCTTTTTATGTGACAACGTGCGTTGTGGCGATGGAATGTCTGCCTGGTCTAAAAGCCAGAGCCACCTGGTTGCCCGGGTCACCTCGATGTTTCTGGTCCCGCAAAGGGCGTGGCAAGCTGTTCCGGCGGCAGGGCTTCGTGCCAGACTTTGACCTGGCGGATCCAGCCGTGGAAAAAAGCCCGGGGGCCGTCGCGTCCGGAATAGGCGCCGATCAGGAGACCATTGGGAGTGTCGCCGCCAAGATTGCCTGGCTGGCTTAATTCCTTTATAAGGCGGCCGTTCAGATACGCCCGGTGGTATTCGCCGTCATAGACGAAGGACAGGCGCATCCATTCGGTTCCCGGCGGCAGTTCAACCGTAAAGGCGACCTCCTTCGGGTACATGGACGCCGTGGTCGGCATGACCACGTTGGCGTGGTTGGCGCCGGGGTGCATCCACATGGAGCCTTCGGCCCGGGTCCGGCTCCAGGGAACCATGGCTGTGTCCCGGCTGGCTTCCGCGCGCTTGATCTCCATCTCCAGGGTGAATGGATGCGTCAGCCAGAGATGCGGCGATTCGGCCAGGCGGACGCAGGTGCTTTTCCCGTCAAAGAACAGTCCGTCGTCCGTCCAGCTGGCCTGACCGAGAAGTTCGGTGTTGACGTTGCGCATGGTGTCCTGGATGTCGGTCAGCAAGGGCAGGGCGACGGCCGGGACGGCTTTTGCCTCCGGCCTGGCCGTTTTACGGAACGCCTCCAGGGCCTCGTCGCGCGTGGCCACCTGGTTGAGAACGACGAGGTCGTACTGGAAGGAGATGGTTTTGCCAATGGCGTTGGCATGCCGTTCTTCAATCCAGGGGTCGAACGTGTAGAATGACGCGTCGCCCCAGAGCGTCAGTTCCCGGGCAGCAGCCGGCAGCCGGAAGAAGACGGCCGAGCGGGTGGCGGCGGAAAAGACGCCGGCATAGGGTTCGGCAAGCTGGACCCGCTCGGAAAAGTACGGCTTCTGCGGAATGAACTGCGCGTGCCGCAGCGCCGCCGTCGGCACGATGAAGTCATTGCCCTCCGGACGACCGCCCAGGGCGAATTTGGCATGGGTGCGCCAGCGGACATTCCATGTGGTCAGATTGCCTGCGGTCATGGTGATGTCCGAGCACAAGCCTGGATAATCGGCATACACGGTCAGCTGGCGTTCCAGGGACTCGTTGGCGTCGGCGCGGCGCGCCCGGAGGACGACGTGCGCCGCGGAATCGACCAGCAGGCGGACGTGC
>JAKLHU010000262.1 GCA_022709995.1 Verrucomicrobiota bacterium
GCTTCCGCCAGCGCGGCCTCAACCTCGACGCCATCGTTGCCGGCCAGGGCGGCCTGCAACCGGGACTGGACTTTTTTGCCCACGGCCAGCAATTCCTGCGAACGTTCGGACATCAGAGCCACGCGCAGGCGGCGCAACAAGTCTTCCGGCGCCGGCACGGTCCGCATCGGGTGAGTCAATTCGTCATAGGCCGCCCGCTGCCGTTTGCGGTCATCTTCTTTCAAGGCCGCCTCCGCCCAGGCGCACCAGCTCTCCAGAGACGCTTCCTCCAGAGGCCGCAGGTTGACTCCCCAGCTGGGGTTGTCGGGATCGGCCTGCCGCAATTTACGCAGCACGGCGATGCAGACGTCATGGTCCCCCTGGTAGACGGCGCGCCGGTACTCCTTCACCAGCGGTTCCAATTCCCCTTCCCGCACGCAGGCTTCCCGCAGACGCGCCAGCCGCCCGGCATCCAGCGGCGGCGCCGGGGGAAAATCCAGGTCGGCGCTGATGTTCCGCCATTTTTTGGCCCCGTCAAACTCGAGAAGCTCAGCCAGCGCCAGCAGGTCCGGCAACGTCCGCGCCTCGTGAACAGCTTCCGAACGCATGCCCTTGTCAAGATAGTCGGCACACCGGACCAGGCGCTCGTTGGCCTTCTGGCACAACTCCGCAAACTGAACCGCCAAATCCTGAAGATGGGCGTTGCGATCCAACTGCCCGGAAGACATCGCCTGGCAAATCTGCTGGACTAACTGCTGTTCTGGATTCATCCGGAATTCCTTCACCTTGAATCAGTAATGCTCACGACTCCTTGCCGCCGCCGGTGCGGTTGAACGTGCTTCCCGCACCGGCGCCCTCCGTTCAACGCCTTCCTCCCCGCCTCCCCGGCGCAACTCTGCCTCACTCAGGCTTCCGAGGCTTCAAATTCAACATGTTCAGATGACGGCCGACGACCGGCCCGGAACGCGGCCGCGCCGCCGGCACCGGCGCCTCAATCGCCGACACGGCACCGACGCCGGCCCCGGCTGGACGGCCATTCCTGGCCAAGTCCGCCAACGGACCGGCGGAAACCGCCGGCAACGGCGCCGTCAAATCAATAACCATCGCTCCCGGCAGACGACTTGCCTCGCGGCTGACGACCGAGCCGGCCACACAACACCGCCAACAACACGTCGATCCGGCCGGCAGCCCCGTGAAATACGTGCTGTAGGTGACCTGCCAACGAACCGCCGGCGGCAGCAGCGCCATCGATTCCCCTAACAACGGCAGCATGTCCATCCCCGGCGCAAACATCACCAGCACGACCCCGGATGGATTGGCCAGATACGCCTCGGCCAGACACGACGCCTGCCCGGCATCGCCGGTCAGCCTCTCCCAGGCCACGGCTTTGCCGCCACGGCCATCACCCGACGGAACCGCCTTCGGCATCTCCAGATAATGCGCCGGCTCATCCCAGGATTCGGCAAAAAAACCAGGCTGCTGACTGACCCAGACCGGACCGCCAGCGGGTCGCTCGCGCGCCGGAACCAGGACATGGTGCGCCAGCTTGTTCGTCCGCCCCGTGTGGTCAGCCGCCATCGGCCCGACCCGCGATAAGATCGTCGCCTCGCGACCAGCCAGATTGCTGCGGTAATGACTCCAGGACACCGGCTCCGGCCCCGCCGGCTCCTCATGGACGCCGTACAGGTTCTTGTAGGCGCTCATCGCCTCCAGAAGCTGCACCAGCGGCGGCGGCATGCCGCGCGTAAAAGCCACCGTGCAGAAGCCGCGCGTCCCGGGGCGCAAACCGCGTTCCGCGGATGTGTAGATTAGTTCATACGCCATAGCCCGTCTCCACGGCCGCGGCCAGTCAGCCGCGCCGCACGCCTCCGCCCGCGGCGGAAAGAGGAATCGTAAACCACATGTCCGTGCCGGGACAGCGCAAAGGATAACCGGCATAGGAAAGCGGTATCTGCAACGGCTTGGTCAGCCCCGGCAGCATCACAAAATAAACGTCGCCGGACAGCGTGCAACTGGCCTCGACTTCCGCCTGGGCGCCCCGCCCGCCCGGCATCCCGGGTATGAAACCGCGCTCATAGAAGAAATACAGCATCGGCACTGACACCCAGAACGGGGCCACGTCGCGCGGACGAATGCCGACCATGCCGGTGTCGGGATTGACTTCCGGGCTGTGCCCCAGGGCGCTGTTCGGCAAATACAGCACTTCGCCGGCGAATGCCTCCGCCGTCGACACGACCTCTGGACAGACACGATCCAGCAGATGCCGCAATGCAAACGAGACATTCTTGATCAAGGGCACGTCCAAAGCGCAGGTGTTGTATTTCGGCTCCCAGACCCAAGGCTCCTCCGGCAAGTCGAAATCAAGCAGCTGCTTCCACACGTCGAACTTGGAGACCAGGACAATCATCGTCTTGGCGGTCTTGCGGCTGCTGCGCATGCCGGAGTACTTCTTGATCCGGTTGATCATCTCGGTCAAAATGATTTCCTGACGCTGGACCCGCGCCTTCGCCGCCAGCTGCGGATCCAGCCCACCGCTCAGACGCTTCCGGAAACGCACGTCCTTGGTCGGATCAAACAAGAAAAAAATCGTGTCCGAATGCAGCAAATGCTGCGTCGTCGGATTGTCCACCGAATCCATGCCCGGCTCGAAATGCTCGCCGGCGTTGTCGTACAGAACCAAAGTCCGCGACATGCTCTCACGAACCACCTCGTACTGCGGATGATGCTCCGCCGGCGTCACCGTGAACAGGAATGGCCGCGGCAGGTTGATGAGCATGTTGTCCATCAGGACCTGGTTATATAGCTCGCCCTGAAGCTCCGTCTTGCGCAGCGCCACCAGCTCGTCGGCGTCCGGATGCAGAAAAATCGTCTCCTCGAAATCATTCAAAATCTGGTTGTTGACCGCGTCGGTGTCGGTGAACGACATGGCGAAGTTGTGCAGCAGGGTGTTGCGCAAATCCCAGGTCATGCTGGTCAAAAAATACGACTTGCCGCTGGCCGTGGCGCCGACTATCGACAGGAACAGCGGCGGCATCTCGCTGGCCGCCTGCGGAATGCGCAGATGGCAGCGCGGACACGCCATGTCCGGACAGCTCATGCCCTCCGCATCCAGAGCGTTGCCCTCGGGAGTGAAGCGCGACGGCAGAAAACGCTTGGCCGAATCCGCGCCCAGGACCGCATCCCCAATCAGGCTCTGATGCCGGGCAATGAACAAAAATTCATCCACCGCAAAACGATGCCAGCAGTGGGGGCAGATGATGCCTTGCCGGCCACTGGCCGCCGTGCGTGAAATCGTGGCCGCCGGCGACGACGACGGATACGGCGTTTCGGCGCTGGCCAAAACCTTCACCGAAGACGTCTGCTCGCTGTGTCGACGCCCCGCCGCCGACGGCAGCCCGAGGGCCGGAACCGGCAACGCCTCCGGGACATCGACCGTCTCGGCCGGGCTGACGGCGCCAGGCGCCGGCCAGCTGCCATCCAGGACCCGCACCGACTCCCCGTCGCCGGCGAAGTCAGACGCATCCAGGCTGATGTCCAGACGCACCCGGCCCATGATGATCTTGACCAGACGGTCGATCGCCAGCTGACTGACCCGCTGCGTCTCGAAATAAATGCCGTTCGTGCTCCACTGGTCCTCCAACTGGATGTCACCGCTGCCCGTCAGCGCCAGGACAGCATGCAGGCTCGAGACGGAATTGTCACTGATGACAATGTCATTGTCCGGCAACCGGCCAATCCGACAAGGAAAAGTCAGGACCCTATACACCACCGGCTCGCTGCGCTGCATGATGACCCGGACAAAACATTCAGGAGTATTGGCGCTGGAATTCATCCCCGTGTGTGACCTTCGCAGTATATCACCAAACCTAATCCATATCATATAGTAATGTTCTTGCACGCAATATAGCCAGCGAACACCATTTCCGCAAATGGCGACCAGGCCATTTTTGCCGCCGACCGTAATCGGTCAGAGATTGCATCTGGCGGCCGTAGCGGCCTGGCGCGCCAAGGTGGCGCCTCAGGCCCTGAGGCGCCCAAGCGTTGACTCCTCTATCGCTCAGTTATCAATGGCTGAACGATTGCCGCCGACCGGCAGCGCCGCCGTCCCGCGCCGAACACCGGGAAAAAGAGGCGGCGCCACGACCCAAGGCCGGAACCCGCGGCCA
>JAKLHU010000263.1 GCA_022709995.1 Verrucomicrobiota bacterium
ACCGGCCCCGCCAGAACCACCGTCACCGCCTTCCCCGCGACTAACGGCAACCGCCAAGGCGCCGGGAGCGGCTTCAAAACCGCCCGCAACGCCTTCCCCCGCCCCCCAACCGCCACCAAGCAGCATCTGCTTTCCCAAACGCCCGCCCGCTCCCGCCCACTCGCGCCCGCTGGCGTCCGCTCGCATCCGTGCCGCGCCGCCAACCGCCGCCGGCTCGGCCATTCCTTACTTGCCACCAGACTGGGGCGGCGCCATGAACCTTTCAGCCAGGAAATCCATCATGAGCATCACCATCGCTTCGGTTGACGCCAATTTTGAACGCGAGCCCCTGCGCCGGCCCTTCGGCTTCAAGGGCGGCTACATGTCGGAAATCTGGCAAAGCGTCGCCTTGCTCAAATCAACGACCGGCCAGCGCGCCATCGGCCTGAACACCCAAAGCGTCCTGTGGTCGGACGCGGACATCTTCGTCAGCCACTCCGAAGCCGCCGGCAACAGCCTGATGTTCGCTCTGACCGAATACGCTTTGCGCCAAGCCAAGGGCATGACGTTCGACACCCCGTTCGATCTTCTCGACCGCCTGCTCCCCCTGACCTGGGAATACGGCAAGGCCATCACCGGCAAGCCCGACCTCCGCATGACCTTCGCCCTCAACGCCCTGGTCGGCGTCGATGCCGCCGCCTGGCTGCTCTACGCCCGCGAAAACGACTTCACCTCGTTCGACGACATGATCCCAACCGAATACCGGCCCCTCCTCGGCCACCGCCACGACCGGGTCGGCTGCATCCCCCTCATGGCCTACGCCGTCCCCATGACGGAAATCACCCGCCATGTCGAAGACGGCTACTTCTTCCTGAAAGTCAAAATCGGCTCCGATCCCGACCACGACGGCGACCGGGAAAAAATGCTGCAGTGGGACATGGCGAGGGTCGAGGCGATCCACCGCGCCATCGGCAGCCGCGAGACACCGTATACGACCAACGGCAAGATTCCCTACTATTTCGACGCCAACGGCCGCTATGACAGCAAGGACCGGCTGCGCCGCCTGCTCGACCACTGCGCCAAAATCGGCCTGCTGGACCAGATCATGATCGTGGAAGAGCCGTTCCCGGAAGACTACCGCGTCGATGTCGGCGACCTCGGCGTCCGCATCGCCGCCGACGAAAGCGCCCATTGCGACCACGACGTGCGCGAACGCATCAGCCTCGGCTACGGCGCCATCGCCCTCAAACCGATCGCCAAGACGCTGAGCATGACCCTGAAAATCGCCGCCGTCGCCCACCAGGCCGCCATCCCCATGTTCTGCGCCGACCTGACCGTCGGCCCCATCCAGGTCGACTGGAACAAGTCCTTCGCCGCCCGCATCGCACCCCTGCCGGGAATGAAAATCGGCGTGGTCGAAACCAACGGTCACCAAAACTACCGCAACTGGGAAGCCATGCGAAGCTACCACCCCCAGGCCGGAGCCCCGTGGACAACCGTCCACAACGGCTGCTTTGAACTGTCCGCGGACTTTTTCCGCCGCAGCGGCGGCATTCTCCTTGACTCGGAACACTATGCCGGCCTCGTCATCGGCTGATCCAACCAGAACACAGGACACCCATGCATCATTTGCTCCAGAATTATCTCGGCCAGGCCGCCGCCATCCTCAACCAGATCGCCGAACAGGAATCCGCCGCCCTGGAAAAAGGCGCCGGCCTCCTCGCGGAAGCGTACCGCCGCCGCCATGGCATCTACGTCTTCGGCTGCACCCACTCGGCCATTTTGGCGGAAGACGTGTTCTACCGGGCCGGCGCCCCGGCTTTCTGGCGGCCCCTGTGGGGGCCAGGCATGACCATTTCCAGCACGCCGGGCCTGCTCAGCACCGCCGCCGAGCACAACGAGGAACTGGGCCGCGCCATCGTCGCCTGCTCCCGCCTGGCGGCCGGCGACGTCCTGGTCGTGGCCTCGACGTCCGGCAAAAACGCCGCCCCGGTGGCCGTCGCCGAGACCGCCTTGGAACGCGGTGTGCAGGTGATCGCCATCACCTCGTCGCACTACCGCCAGCAGCGCGGCAACCATTCCCGCCTGGCCAACCTCTGGGCCCTGGACCAACGCCTGCTGCTCATTGACAACCACGTCCCCTGCGGCGATGCCGCCATCCAAGTCGGCGACAACCCCATGGGGCCGGTTTCCACCATGGCCGGATCCTTCATCATGCACGGCTTGTCAGCCCTTGCCGTCGACCGGCTCCAACAGCAGGGCCTCACTCCGCCCGTCTTCCTCAGCTCCAACGCCCCGGGCGGAAGCGCACACAACAACGCCCTCCTCGCCAAACCGGAATGGCAGGAAGCTTTCCTGCTCCCGTAATTGGCAGCTCCCGCCGAACGGGTGTATATTGATATTCACCCGACCAGGACGGGCATCATCCGCGCCGGCAGCCAGGCCAGAACTACGCCCGCCCGCCGGCGCAATCGCTAGTGCTTTCCATCGGAGAACATGTTATGCAATTGGTCTCACCGCAGATCGAAAAATTCCAAGCCAGTTCGTCCTGGATCCGACGCATGTTTGAAGCCGGCATTGAACTGAAAAAACGCTACGGCGACGACAAGGTCTGCGACTTCAGTCTGGGCAATCCCGACCTGACGCCGCCCCCCGCCATCGTCAACGCCATGCGCGACCTGACCGCGCAAGTGGCGCGGCCGGCCGGCCTGGGCTACATGCCGAACGCCGGCTACGCGGACGTCCGCGCCGGCCTGGCGGCCTACCTCGCAAAAGAGCAACAGACGCCTCTCCAGGCCAGCCACGTCGTCCTCACCTGCGGCGCCGCCGGCGGCATCAACGCCTTTTTCCGGGCCGTCCTGACTCCGGGCGAAGAAGTCCTCTGCCCGGCGCCCTATTTCGTCGAATACGGCTTCTACGCCGGCAACTTCGGCGGCGTCCTGCGCCCCGTCCCCTCCGAGCCCGACGGCTTTCATCTCGACCTCGACGGCTTTGCGCGCGCCATCACCGAAAAAACGCGGGTCGTCATCATCAATTCCCCGAACAATCCCAGCGGCGTCATCTACACGGAAGACGAACTGCGCCGCCTGGCCGCCATCCTGGACCGCGCCACGGCCAGATACGGCCGGCCCATCTTCCTGATTTCCGACGAGCCGTACCGCTTCCTGGCTTTTGACGGCGCCGTCGTCCCGCCGATGCTGCCCTTGTACACCTACACCGTAGTCATCGGGTCGTTCTCGAAAAACCTGGCGCTGGCCGGCGAACGGGTCGGCTACATCGCCGTCAATCCCGCCATGCCCGGCGTCGACACCCTGGTCTCCGGCGTGACCCTCACCAACCGCATCCTCGGCTTTGTCAACGCGCCCTGCATCGGCCAGCGCCTGATGCTGGCCGCCCTGGGCACCCAGGCCGACGCCGCCGCGTATGTCTCCCGCCGTCAAAAAATGGCCGCCGTCCTGCGCGATGCCGGCATCGACTTCACCCTGCCGGCCGGCACAATGCACTGGCTCGACTACTGCCTCACCCGCAAGCGCGGCATCGTCATCGGCACCACCGGCCACGAGCCCGAGCAACTCAAGACCATCGAAGCCGCCGCCGCCAAGATCCCGGTCCTTAAGGCGACCAACATGAGCGTCGGCGTCAACCTCATGTTCCAACTCGTGGCCCAGATGGCCGCCGCACTGGGCGACGACTACGACATCGAAATCGTCGAGACCCACCACCGCTTCAAGGCCGACGCCCCGAGCGGCACGGCCATCTCGCTCCGCGACGCCATCGTGAACGCCACCGGCCGCGACAACGAGAAGGACGTCATCTACGGCCGCCGCGGGCAGACCGGCCAGCGTCCGCCGCGCCAGATCGGCATGCACGCCGTACGCGTCGGCGACACCGTCGGCGAGCACGAGGTCTACTTCGGCACGTTGGGTGAGACGCTGACCCTCAAGCACAGTGCCCACACCCGGGACACGTTCGTCAAGGGTGCACTTCGGGCCGCCGCCTGGTTGGCTGGCAAACCCGCCGGCCGGTATGACATGGCCGACGTGCTCGGCATGAAGAAGAGGTAGCCATGGCCACGGCGTTCGCCAGCCTCACGCCCACGCACCTGCCGGGGCTGCTGGCCCTCTGCGAAGCCTGCTTCCCGGAGGACCCGTTCAGCGAGG
>JAKLHU010000264.1 GCA_022709995.1 Verrucomicrobiota bacterium
TCTCATTGCCGCCAACGACATGGTGGCCATCGGCATCATCAGCACGCTTCGCGAGCACGGGTTCCAGGTCCCGGCCGAGGTGGCCGTCGCCAGTTTCGACAATATCGAAATCGGACAGTACTTCACGCCGCCGCTCACAACCATGGGGTTTGACAACGGCTTTTTTGCCGCGCAAATCTGGGATCTGCTCAACCACCGCATTGCCAACAAGAAGAATACCCCCTTGCGCCAACTTCACCTCCGGCACGAATTGATCATCCGCCAGTCATGCCCCTGACCCCCAGCCCCGACGATGACGCCAACAACGACGCCAAAAGGGCCTTGGCCAAGTTCATGGCTGCCCACCGCCGACTTCGGTTGACCACATCCAACCAGCCCCGTCGACTTATCCGCGCCGCAGGCGGCTCGCGGGGTCGGAGGCCGTGTCGATGATTGCGACCGCGCCTACCGGCAGGCTGATCGTATGCGCCACGTGGCCAAAGGGAAGGTCAGCCACTACCGGGCCCGGCACGGCATCGGCAAAATCAGCCAGCACCTCGGGCAGATAACCGTTGTCTTCACCGGCCGTGAACTGCCCAAAGGCCAGTCCGGCCAGACGGCGCAGGATGCCGGCCGAACGCAGCTGGGTCAGCATCCGGTCCACCCGATGCGCCGCCTCGTTGACATCTTCAATCACGAGAATGCACCCGTCCAACTCGGGCCAATGCGCCGTCCCCAGTAAAGCCGTCAGCAGCGACAGGTTCGCCGGCACCAGCGGGCCCCGCGCCTGGCCGGCCCGCAAGACAAGCGGAACGGCCGACGACGGCAGCAGCCGCTCGTCGCCGCGCAGGCACGCCGCCAGCGACTGCAGGGCCGCCCGCGCGCCGGCGGCTTCCTCAGGCGTCAGCGGTTTCCGGCTCAAATCTGGGCAGAGCATGGGTCCATGCACCAAATGCCGGCAGCCCCGCTTCCAGGCCGCCAGCAGAAAACCGGTAAAGTCGCTGTAGCCGATGGCCGGCAAATCGCGCTGCCTGACCGCGGCCCAGTCGATGTCATCCAGCAGCCTCGTCACCCCGAAGCCGCCCCGCACGGCCAGAATCGCCTCCACCCGGCGATTGCCCAAAAGCTCATGCAGGTGCGCGATGCGCACGGCATCCGCCGCGGACAGATAACGCCGCGGGTCGCCCGGCAGCTGCGGAAAGACCACCTCCAGCCCCCAGCCACGCAGCCGTTCCGCGCCGGCCGCCACCCGTTCCGCATCCGCCCGGCCCGACGACGCCCACAGCCCAAGAGTATGAAACATCCCGCTAAACGGATTCTGCCAGTCTGTGTTGTTCATCGTGTCGCGCGCCTCGAAAACAGTGAAAATCATGTATTTCTGAAAATTCTAAAAATGATATTATTTTGTGGATGAGTTTATTGGAGACGAAGGCCACGCATTTCCCATCGCAAAAACTTATCCGTGACCTGGGAACATGCATCATCAGCCGGACATCGACATCCCTCTCAACACACTGTTTTAGGGACTGCCTGGTATCGCCGGCTGGTTTGAACAGGCACTGTGCAAGTGCATTGACGGATACTACCGGCTGCGGGAACAGGACAGCGCCCTGAAGTGGAAAAACACACGGCATTTCTAAACACGCGGCGAGGGCATCTATTCCGGCTTTGTCTGGACTTTCTGCGCGCCTGCTTCCTCTTGAACGGGATAATCACGTTCAAGCAAATCCAAGATTTGTTTCTCCAGACGTGGCAGCGCGAACAGATAATAAGGTAAATTTACCAGAAGAGAAAGATTTTCATCGGCGCAGCAGGTGATGAAGCGATTCTTGTCATGGCAGAACAAGCGCGTTCGGTCCACCCACTTGTCAATGGCGAGATTGTATCCTGATTTGGTTTCAAAGATATAGAAGCCGCCCGAAAGCTGAACAACCAGATCAAGTTGCATATCATTGCCGTTGTTTTTTGTGGAATCCTCTTTTTTAAGTTTGACATTCCAAAACAGCTTGTAACTGAACTGCCCTCGCTCACTGGCAAACTTTTGCAATGTATTGGTAAGGATTTTTCGATTGATAATTTCAGCCCACGCACCACTTAAAAAATAGCGCCCATCTTTTGGTATGTCGGCTGTTATTTCAATGTGTTTATCAACCGGCTTGGAAAAAGAGATCCATTTCATTTTTAACAAGGAACCGCAAAGGTTCAGAAAATCATTCGCTTCCTCCAAAGATAAAGAACTCATATCATAAATGAACTTTTTATCATATTGCTTGGATAGTTCTTTGATAAACGGCTTGGAGACATGCCGGCAACGCCAGATTTGATCGGCTAATTTTTCAAGCTGTTTGCTCTGTTCATTAGTTGCTTCTGAAACCGTGCTGAGTTCCGTAATTGAATAACCCAATGAATGAAAATAAACAGACAATTTCTTGGTTGCTGTTTTCTGATACCACGGATTGTCCTTCAAGGTTTCCATTCCGTTGCAGTGAACGCTCTCTTCCTTGACGGTTTTCAAGGCTGCAAGCTTCGCGGCGTAAAGGCTCTGTAAATAGCCCAACCGCTCCATTTCGTTCTGCAGCAGTTCAATTTCCTGTTCTTGCTTCATGGTTGGTTGATTTCTTTCATTTTCATGGTGCATGTTTTATACTGTGACGCAAGTATAGGGCACGCTTTTATTTTCAAGGTGACATGGAAAATATCAGCAGACATGGCCAATCCGTGCCAATGCGAAAAATACCTCCTATCCTGTCGAATGACGCCTATGCCAGATATGCCGTCATGTCCATAAACTCAACCTGCAGGCAAGTACCAAAATTCATGATAAAAAAACAATTTCAAGGTGAATTTACAGCAGCTACGCCTGTTTACAAGCGTTGAAGCAGACGTTATTTTGCCATGCCAGTAATTTCTCACTCTTTTGCCGCTTCCGGTCTTTCCCCTTGACAGCCGCAGAGCGGCAAAGGCCCCGGAGGGGCCGTCAGAGCGCAGCCCGGGGCAAGCGGCCTGGAGGGCCGCGCCGCCCTGGGTGAGGCAGTTGAAAGTGAAGGTAGCCCCGCGAGGGGCGACAGAAACGCCAGATGGCCTCTATCATGGCATTGGCACTACCCAAGACTGAGGGATTACCGGCTTTTTTCCCATCCCGGCGGCAAAATCCGGCGAAATGGTTTTTCGAGTGATATATTATCCCCAACTTTGCCCAGTGGCCCTTGCGGCCCGCCTGTCATCCCCCAATCTCTGCAAACCGGTGCGTCTTCATGAAACTGCTCATGTTTACCAAGCTGATGCCGCAACGCTCCATCGCCGAATTGGCCAAAATCGGCCGGCAGTGGCAGCTGGACGGCTTTGACCTCTGCGTCCGCCAGGGCCACCCCGTCGATCCCGAACACCCGGAAAAACTCGTCTCCGCCGTTAACATCCTCCGGGACAACGGCCTCGATGTCGGCATGATCACCGGCGAAGGCGCCCTTCTGCGCCCCGACCAGCCGGGCGCCGAATCCCTGCTGGCGGCCATGGACGCCGCCAACGTGAGACTGCTCAAACTCGGCTACTTCCCCTTCCATCCCGACAGTATGGACTATGCCACCGAACTGGCCCGCGCCCGCGCCGCCATCCTCGCCTGGGGACCGCTCGCTTGCCAGTATAACATCAAAATCTGCTACCACACGCACAGCAACAAAAACATCGGCCTGAACGGCGCGGCCATGGCCCATCTTCTGCAAGGGCTTGACCCCGAATATTTCGGCGCCTACCTCGACCCCGGCCATCTCCGGGTCGAAGGAGAAGATTTTGCCATGGCCGCCAGCATGCTCAAGCCCTGGCTCAGCATCGTCTCGGCCAAAGACATGACCCTAGTCCGCGAAGAATGCAACGGCCATGGCAAGGCCTCACGCCACCTGACTCCCGCCGGCCAGGGCATGGTCAACTGGACCCAGGTCTTCGCAGTCCTCCGCCAATTCGACTTCCAAGGCCCCGTGACCGTCCACTGCGAATACGGCGTGCCTCAGGAACAGTTCGACGCCTTCGCCCAGCAGGAAGCCGCGTTCTTCCGACGCTTTGTCTGACCATCGGCCATTCCCTACCCACGACGCCCGACGAACCGACAGCATGGAAAATGCCCAAGCCAACACTAAGGGCAACGCCCCGCCGCCGTCCCGCCC
>JAKLHU010000265.1 GCA_022709995.1 Verrucomicrobiota bacterium
GCCGTCATCGCCGCGGCGGTGACGGCCGGTTCTCACAATTCCATATAGTAGGTCACGTGCGTCAGCTGGCGATTGAATCCAATCCGCTCATAGGCGTGCCGAGCCCGGGCATGGGCGTCGTCAAGACCGGTGAACACGCGCGCCGCGTGCAAGCCGCGACTCCGGAAAAGCTCCAGGACGGCCCGGTACATTTGCTGGCCGATGCCTTTCAAGCCGCAATCAGGGTCGGCCGCGTTGTTGCCGATCGTCCCGATTTTCTTCTCCTCGTCAATCATGAAGGTGACGAAGCCCACCACCTTCCCGTTCTCCTCGCAGACCAGGACGTTCTCCGGCGCATGTTCCGTCTGCCGCCGGATTTCCTCGCCCTTGCTCCTGGCGTCCCCGGCCGCCCCGACCAGCAAATCGGCGATTTTGTCGCCCAGGGCCTGCCGGGACATCCGCCGGATCGGCGCCCACGCCCGGTTGGCGATATCCACGATCACCTCGCGGTCACTGGCACAAAAAGCTCTGATCATGCTGACTTGCCTTTCTTCCTCTTTTTGACCGCTCCGCACCCATCCTGGACATGGCCTTTCCCACTTGGAATCGGACTGGCGGCGTCTTCGCACGCCGGCCCCGGCGCCGCCGCGGCAACGGTCCGGGAGGAAGCCCGCGCCCCGAAACCGCCCTTGGCCGCCTTGCCGCGGCGCTTCGCCGAAACCTCCGGCAAGGACTTCCCGACAACAGACTGCGCATCCCCAGGCGCCGCCGCCTCGGCGGCGACAGGGGCGGCAGCCTCGGCGGAGGCGGCAGAGGCGGCGGCGGGGGCGGCTTCCAGAGCAGCCTCGGCGGCGGCTTCCAGGGCGGCCTCGGCGGCGAGCGTCAATTCCGCGGCCACCCGCGACGGGGCGGCATGATCGGCCGTGACCACCTCGGCCTCGGCAGTCTTGTAGAACTGCGGCATGGGCGGCGCATCGGCCGGGCTGATCAGCGTCTTCAGAGCCTGCCGAGCGGCATCGCGTTCAGCCAAGCGGTGGTTGCTGCCCCGGCCACGCGCCAATTCCCGCTGGCCGATGCAGACTCTCACTTCAAACACCTGCTCGTGCTTCGGCCCGGAGACGCCCAGGCGCTCATAGGCCGGCTTCAGCTGAAGATGCGTCTGGCAATATTCCTGCAACGCGCCCTTGGGGTTGTCTTCGAAGGTCAGCCGCTCCAAGCAGGCGTTGATGTCCGGCAGCAGCGCCAGACACAGGCTGCGGGCGGCCTGCAAGCCGCCGTCAAGATACACGGCGCCCAGAAAAGCCTCGAACAGATCGCCTAAAATGGATTGCCGCTCCCGGCCGCCGTTCAGGATTTCGCCGCGGCCGAGCAGCAGCACCGTGTCCAGACCCAGTTGCCGCGCATACACCGCCGTCGCCGACTCGTTCGCCAGCATCGACCGCACCTTCGTCAGCAAACCCTCCTGCGCGTAGGGCAGATGCTCGTACAAATGCTCGGACAGGATGATCTGCAGCACCGAATCGCCCAGAAATTCCAGCCGCTGGTTGTGCGGCGGCGCCGGCGTCTGCTCGACCGCGTACGACGGATGCGTCAACGACTCCTCCAACAACGACCGGTTCCGGAACAAGTAGCCGCAATGAATCTGCACACCCTGAAGAATCGATGGCAGTTCGGACTTCTTGATATTGAAATTTTTCATTATCGGCTTATTTTAAATGCTTTGTCTGTTCTACCATAAGCACGGCCGCAAGTGATGTCACGTTCATCGTTTTCGGGAGATTTCTTTTATGTATGAAGCATCTGATCTGCGCAAGGGTCTGAAAATCGAGTTGGACGGCGAACCTTACATTGTCACTGAATTCGATTTTTGCAAGCCGGGAAAGGGCCAGGCGCTGTACCGCTGCAAACTGAAAAGCATGACGAGCGGCGGCACTCTGGAACGCACGTTCCGGTCGGCGGACAAAATCGAAAAGCCCGACTTGGAGGAAAAAGAGCTCATCTACTCCTATGACGAAGGCGACACCTACATCTTCCTCGACCCGGAAACGAACGACGAGGTGCGCATCAGCGCCGCCATCCTGGGCAACCAGACGTATTTCCTCGATGACAACATGGAGTGCAGCGTCCTTTTCTACCGCGAACGGCCGATTGAAATCACCCTGCCCTTTTTCGTGGAAAAGAAAATCACGGATACCGAGCCCGGCGCCCGCGGCGACACCGCCACCAACGTGACCAAACCGGCCAAAATCGAAAACGGCTATGAGATTCAGGTCCCGCTGTTTGTCAACCTGGGCGACACCGTCCGCATCGACACCCGCACCGGCCAGTACGCCGACCGCGTGTCGAAGGCCTGAGTTCTCCTGGAAGCGGGGAGGTTTTGCGGCCGCCCGGCCCGGCGTCGACGCCTTCCCGTCCCAGCCTTGCGCCGGCGGTGGACATCTGCTCTGCCGCACCAGCCGCCGCGGCCATTCACATGACCGCGGCGGCGTGACTTCACCGTCCCCCAACCCGGCAAGAAAACATGATTGCGATTCTTGATTACGGGGCTGGCAATCTCACCAGCGTCCGCCTCGCCTTTGAACGGCTGGGCGCCGATGCCATCGTCGCTCCGGACGCCGACGCCGCCCGCCACGCCGACCGCATTGTCTTCCCGGGCGTCGGCTCGGCGGGCTCCGGCATGGCCGGGCTGCGGGAACGCGGTTTCGACGACCTGCTCGTCAGGGCCGTCGCGGAAAACCGTCCGGTGTTGGCCATCTGCCTTGGCATGCAGATGATCTTCGAACGCAGCGCCGAAGACGGCGACACCCCCGGCTTGGCCATCCTCCCCGGCGAAGTCCTGCCCTTCCAGTTTCCGGCGGCCGCGCGCGTCAAAATCCCCCACATGGGCTGGAACCGGGTCAGCTTCACCAGGCCGCACCCGATTCTCCAACCCATCGCCGACGGCGAGGCGTTCTATTTCGTCCACTCGTACTATGCCAATCCCGAGCGCTCCGAAGACGCTCTCGGGGTGACGGAATACGCCGGCTTCACGTTCACGGCCATCGCCGCCCGCGGCAGCCTGTTCGCCACCCAGTTCCACCCGGAACGCAGCGGCGCCGCCGGGCTGGCCGTGCTAAAAAACTTCCTGACCTGGGACGGCCGCGCATGCTCTTGAAACGGCTCATCGTCTGCCTCGATGTCCGCAATGGACGCGTCACCAAAGGCGTCCGCTTCGCCGACAATGTCGACGTCGGCGACCCCGTCGCCCTGGCGGAAAAATATTGCGCCGAGGGCGCTGACGAGCTGGTGTTCTACGACATCACCGCCTCGGCGGAAAACCGCCCGATCGACATCGCCATGGTCGCGGCCGCGGCCCGCCGCGTGTTCATCCCCTTCACGGTCGGCGGCGGCCTCCGCCAGGTCGCCGACATGCGCGCCGCCATCCTCGCCGGCGCCGACAAGGTGTCGCTCAACTCCCTCGCCGTCGAACAGCCGGACATCCTGCGCCAAGGCGCCCTGGCTTTCGGCCGCCAGTGCATCGTGCTCGGACTCGACGCCCGCCGCGTCGGCGTCTCCGCGGCCTTCCCGTCCGGCTATGAAGTCGTCATCAAGGGCGGCCGCCAGCCCGTGGGCTGGGACGCCGTCGAATGGGCCCGGCGCGCCACTGACCTCGGCGCCGGAGAAATCTGCCTCAATGCGATTGACACCGACGGCGTGCAAAATGGCTATGAGCTCGACATCACCCGCCAGATTGCGGAAGCCGTGTCCGTGCCGCTGATCGCCTCGGGCGGCGCCGGCACGGTTGCGCATGTCGCCGACGCCTTCCAGCAAGGCCGGGCCGATGCCGCGCTGGTCGCCTCCATGGTCCATTCCGGCCGGTTCACCTGCGCCGGCATCAAAGCGGAACTGGCCGCCGCCGGCATCCCCGTCCGCCTCGCGGGGCCGGCAGTCGAGCCGGCCGCGACGACGGCCAAAGCCCGGAAAGTCTTTTTCGCCCTGGATTTCGATGGCGTCGTCTGCGACAGCGCCGCGGAAACCGCGGCCAGCGCCTGGAAGGCCGCGGAGCACTTCTGGCCCGGGTGCTTCCCGAGTCCGGCGCCGGCGGAGTACATCCAGGCCTTCCGGGCGGCCCGGCCGTATCTGGAAACCGGCTA
>JAKLHU010000266.1 GCA_022709995.1 Verrucomicrobiota bacterium
GGTCGCCGTCTGCGATATCATCGAGGACAAGGGACGCAAATTCGGCATGGACCACGGCGGCGTCACCAACTTCTATAAAAACTATCTGGAAATGGTCAAGGACCCCGCGGTGGACATCGTCTGCGTCTGCACCCCCTCCGGCCTGCATGGCGACGGCGTCATCGCCGCCGCGAAGGCCGGCAAGGCCATTCTCTGCGAAAAGCCGCTGGACATCAACCGCGACCGCATGACCAAAATGCTCGACGTGGTCGACAAGGCCAACGTGAAGCTGGCCTGCGTGTTCCAGCTGCGCACCTACGCCACTACCATCAAAGTCAAAAACGCCATTGCCCAGGGCATCCTCGGCAAAATGACACTGGCGGACGCGTATCTGAAGGACTACCGCTCCCGGGCCTACTACGCCAGCGCCGGCTGGCGCGGGACCTGGGCCCTGGACGGCGGCGGCTGCCTCATGAACCAGGGCGTGCACGGCGTCGACCAGCTGCTCTGGCTCACCGGCGCCGAAGTCGACCGCGTCTTTGCCCGCGCCGACCACCTGGTGCGCGACATCGAGGTCGAAGACACCTGCGTCGCCTCCCTGCAATTCACCAACGGCGCCCTCGGCACCATCGTCGGCACGACCTCCTGCAACCCCGGCGAAACCCGGCGCTGGGAACTGCACGGCGACAACGGCAGCATCTGCCTGACCGGCCAGAACATCACCCGCTGGGCAACCGCCCCCATCGGCAGCGACGACCTCGCCAAAAACATCGAAATGACCGAAAAAGTTGACGAGGACGGCACCACCCACGACCCCAAAGCCGTTGCCACCGAAGGCCATACGTTCCTGGTCAACGACCTCATCCAGGCCCTCAAGGAAAACCGCGACCCCTATGTCGTCGGCCGTTCCGCCCGCAAGGCCGTCGACCTCATCCTCGCCATTTATGAATCGGCCCGCACCGGCAAGGACGTCAAGGTCCCGCACTATTGATGCACCAGCGGCCGGAGCAGCAACGCTTTCCCGGCGCTGGCCGGACGGGCCCAGGCGGGCCCCCCGGCCAACATCAGGAAGCGTCGGCGCCGGCCATGCGTCTGCCGACTCCGGCCCGACCGGCTTGACCGCCGGCCGGAGCCGCGCCGGCATTCATCACCCCAGGAGGCGACGACTATGAGACTGCTCGCAAGCTGGCTGATCGCCACATCCATCTTTCTCCTCAGCCGAGCGCTGCCCGCCGCCGACGCCCTGCCGGCCGGCCAGGAAATCGCCCGCAACGGCGCCTTCAACGACCCGGCTTCCGCCTTGGAATTCTGGCAGCCGCGGGGCGGCGGCCTGGGGACGTTCAGCGTCGCCAAGGGCCAGGAGGAAGGCGCCATCGGCATTCTCACCGTCCGAGTCACCGAAACCTCGCAGAAGCCTTGGAACATGGAGCTGCTGCAGCGCGTCGACGCCGTGGTGGAAAAAGCCACCACCATGTACATCAGCTTCGAATACAAAATCAGCCCGGGATACTCGTTCAACTTCTACTGGCAGGAGGAGCGTTCGCCCTGGCCCAAGCTGCTCTCCCTGCATGTCGACGCCCCGACCGAAAAATGGCAGCGCACGCAAATGGCCGTGCCGGTCCACCAGACCTTCCAGCCTCAAACCACGGCCTTCTCGTTCCACCTGGCCGAAAACGTCGGCATCCTCCAGCTGCGCAACTTCTCCGCCATCATGGTTCCGGCCGACGTCAACCCCGAGACCCTGGTCACCAACGCCACCCCCGTCCTCGGCGGCGATTTCTATGACAAGGACTGGCGCGGCATCGTCGCCGCCCGCCTGGAAAAAATCCGGCGCTTTCCCCTGACGCTCGAAGTCGCCCGCCAAGACCGGAAAATCGCCAATGCCAAAATCGCGGTCCGGCAGACCGGCCGGCCGTTCCGATTCGGCGTCGAAGCGGCCGCCGCCCTGCTCGCGCCCGCGTCTTTGGCCGCCCCGGAAATCGCCGACTTCGCGGCCCGGGTCAAACCGCATGCCGCCCGTTTCGACCGCTACCGCGACCTGATCCTGAACACCCCCCAGTTTGAGTTTGTGACGTTTTACGACGCCATGATCTGGCGCGACCACGCCGCCTGGGGCCAGAAGATCGACGCCGAGGTGCTGGCGGCCGCCAAGACCGCCGGACGCCCGGTGCGCGGCCATGCCCTCTTCATCCCCGCCTATAAATTCGCCCCCAACGCCTGCCGCAATCTCAACCGCGACGCCATGAGCAAAGCCCTGCTCGAACACGTCAGCCAAATCTGCGCCCGCCACCGGGGCGCCGTCGCGGAATGGAACGCCATCCACGGCGCCATCGAATACTTCGAAATCTACAATTTCATCGGCGTCGACTGCATCTCCCAGGTCTTTGCGGCGGCGCGGGCAGCCGATCCTGCCGCCCGCCTGCTGCTGAGCGACATCCAGGCCTTGAGCGCGCTCTCCGACGTCCCGCTGCGCGACACCCTCGAACTGGCCGAGTGGCTGCAACAAAGCGGCACCCAGGTCGACGGCGTCGTCCTGGGGGCAAATCTGAAACGGCTCGACGTCGGCCCGCAGTCCATGGAAAAACGCCTGGACCAGCTCAGCGCCCGCGTCAAGGCGCCCATTCACATCGCCAATTTCGCGGTCAACGCCGACTCCGACGAGATTCAGGCCAGCATGGTGCGCGACTACCTGCTGCTGTTCTATTCGCATCCCGCCGTGGTCAGCGTGTCGTTTGCCGAACCTTGGGCCCCCGCCATCCTCAATCCGCGCATGGCCTTTTTCAACGACGACTTCACCCCGCGCCCGGCCACCGAGGCCGTCTTCAAACTGCTGGACGAGGAATGGCGGACGGTAACGGACCTGGAGACCGACGCCGCCGGCGCCGCGCCGCCCGTGGACGCCTTCATCGGCTCCTATGAGCTGACGGTGACCATCGGCAAGCAGACTTTTCCGGCCGTCAACGTACAACTGCCGCCGCCGGCCGCCACCGCCGCCGCGCCGCTGGCGGTCCCGGGCGCGACCATCGCCACGACCAAAACCGGGGTGACGGTAACCCTGCAGGTTCCGTAGATTTTGGCGAAGGCCAGCCTTCCGGCTAGGCCAGTCCCAGCAGCTTCAAGCGGTAGCAGAGCCGCGGCCGCTTGATGCCCAGGCGCCGAGCGGCTTCGCTGGCATTGCCGCCGGCTTGGCGCATGGCCTCGGCCAGCAGCCGCCGCTCATAGTCGGTCATGGCCTTGTCTAAATCATCAGCAGGCGGTTCCACGGCATCGCCATGACTGGCGCCAAAACCGGCCGACAACGCAAAATCACGCCGGTCGAGAATATGATCCTCCGCCAAAATGACGGCCCGTTCAACGGCATTGCGCAGTTGGCGGACATTGCCGGGCCAGGGCGCCTCCTCCAGCTGCCGCAACGCTTCGGCGCTGATGCCATTCACCTTCTTGCCATACTCCTGGCCGGCCTGCAAAAGAAAAAAATTGGTCAGAACCGGAATGTCCTCCCGGCGTTCGCGCAACGGCGGCAGGTGGATGTTGAACATGTTCAGGCGATAGAACAAGTCGTCCCGGAACTGCCCGTCGGCGACCATCTGCCCGAGGTCGCGATTGGCGGCGGCGACAAACCGGCAGGCGACCGGATACTCCGCCCCGGCCCCGACCGGCCGGGCCACGTGCTGTTCCAGAACCCGCAGCAGGACAATCTGAAAATTCTGCTTGATGGTCGCGATTTCATCCAGGAACAGGGTGCCCTCGCCGGCTTCCCGGATCAGTCCAGCCCTGGCCATGACGGCGCCGGTGAAGGCGCCCCGGGCATGCCCCAGAAGCTCGGAGCCGATCAGCGCTTCGGAGAACGACCCGCAGTTCAAGGCCGTGAACGGGTGCCGGGCGCGCTTGGACAAGGCATGGATGGCGTGGGCGACCAGCTCCTTGCCGGTGCCGGACTCGCCGGTGATCAGAACCGTCGCCGAAGTCGGGGCAACTTTGCGGACCAGTTCCATGACCTTGCCCATGGCCCGCGAAACGCCGCGGATCGGCACCGGCAAATCGTCACTCAAAAGCCCCTGCTTGAGGCTGATGTTCTCCATGCTCAGCCGCCGCCACTCCACCGCCCGCCGCAGCGCCAGCAGCAGAT
>JAKLHU010000267.1 GCA_022709995.1 Verrucomicrobiota bacterium
CGCTTTTCCACAAAAACATCCTTTGGTCGCGGCCAGCGGCCGCGACCTGCTCGCGCTTCAAGGCGCGACGGCCGACGATATTCCGAGGACGACAACACTTCCTCCCCAAACCCACGGAATGACCATGCATCATCACGTTTCCTCTCTGCTTGGCCTCTGCACCATGCTTCTGGCCGGCGCTACCGCGGCGGTCGAACCAACGCCCACCCCGGCCAAGGTGAGCGACATCGCCCTCCAAGCCCCTGACACCGCCCTGCCCGTCGCCGTCATGGGTTGCGGCGGCGCCTATTTTCTGGCAAACCAGGGGCCGTTGCGCATCACGTTGTCCAAGCGGGAGACGTCACCGCAGGCGCAGCCGGTGCGGGCCGTTTTGACGACGCCGGACCGGCAGGTAATAGCGGATGTCTGGATTCCCGGCCTGGCCGACGCCGGCGCCGCCGTGCAAAGCGTCACCATCGAGCACGACGTCGCTTCCGCCGGCGTTTACGCGTTGAGCTTGACCGCTCCCGGCGACCGCTACGGAACCCGCTTCCAATGGATGCTTGAGACCAACTGCCCGCGCTACCTTCTGGAGACCTCCCGCGGCCACCGCGACGCCCGCCACGAGGAACCACTCATCATCGCCAATCCCAACCGTGACGTCAATGTCTTCTTCTTTCCGACGGCAGCGGCCTTCGCCCTGGAAGCCAGCGGCCTGCCCGCGAACAGCCCGGGCGTCACCCTGCGCGACCACGCCGGAGCCGTGGTCCTGGTCCAGCCACCCAATGCCGAACAGACCGCCCAGGCGAAGCTTCCGGCCGATCCCAGCCGCCAGGCGCCCTGGCAAGTCACCATCCCGGCCGGCGGCGCAGTCATCAATCTCGACCACCTGACCCGCTGGGACAGCCAGTCGGAATACCGCGACCAGTCGCTCTGGACCGGCCAGCGCGACGCCTGGTTCGACTTCTTTTCCAATCGCAAACTGCTCGTCCCCTATCGCCACACCCGGCACCTGGCCCCTGGCGAAACGGCCGCCGTCACTTTCACCGTCAACAACCAGGGCAAGAGTCCAAAACTCGTCACGCTCGCCCTGGAATTCCCCCCCGGCGCCAAGCCTTTCACGGCGCTGCCGGAAACAACGCTGGAAGTGCCGCCCGGAGAAAGCCGTCCCGTCACCTTGCCGTGCGCGGCTCCGCCGGCCGGCGAGACGCGCCACTGCCGCCTGCGCGCCACCAGCGGCGACTTCTCCACCTTCTCAACCCTGGTCCTCAAATCCGGCCGCCGCGATCAGCTCTACGACTTCACGCCACCGCTCGTCCTGGCGCCGTACCTCCACGAAAACGACCAGTTCGCCTACGACGTCGACTATCCGCTCGGCGGACAGCCCTACTTCGACCTGGAAAACCGTCCGGTCATCTATTCCGGCAACCGCATCCGCACCTGGCGCGACGGCGCCTGGACGCCGGCCGTCGTCAACCTGGCCGACAACCAGATTGACAACACCTTCGCCCGAGCCCGCGTCTCCAAAATCGCGTTCGACCGCGACAACTGGTACTACACCATCGCGGCCGACCAGGACCAGCCGGTCCTGCTCTATTCCTCCGACCTTGGCAAAACGTTTGCCGCTCTGCCCCTGCCCGTCAACGGCGCCTTTGACATCGAGCAGTTCTCCGGCCACAACCTTCCCGACGGCCCGCCGCCGATCATGTGCCACACCGTCACCACCGAACGCGATCCGCAGCGCATCTGGCGCCGCGTCCACGACGTCAACCTCCTCCTGCCCAAAAAGGAAGGCGGCAAAATCGTCCTGCCGGAACCCATCACCGTCTCCCGCTCCGGCATCGGCTATTCGGCTCATTCCGGGATTCCGTCCTCCATGGTGTCGCGCGGGGACAACGTCCACCTGATCTGGGCCGAAGCCACCGACCCGGCGGACAAGACGATTCCCGGCGTGCCGACCTACACGGCCACCTGCAACCGCCAGACCGGCACCCTCAGCCAACCGGCCCTCATCGGCTATGGCCCGCCTGCCAACGACGTGCACAACACCCCCTGCATCACCATCGACAGCAAAGGCTACCTGCACGCCCTCGTCGGCACCCATGGAAGCACCTTCCTGTACGCCCGCTCCCGCCAGCCCGACACCGCCGCCCAAGGCTGGACGGAAACCGCGCCGCTGGGTGAAAAGCTCTCCCAGACTTACGTCGGCCTGATCTGCGACCAGAACGACATCCTCCACGTCGTGTTCCGCCTGGCCCGGCCGCCGGAGAACACGTTCCCGGCCGGCAGTTCATCGTCGCTGAGCCTGATGAGCAAACCGGCCTTGGCCGACGGCTGGCCCAGCCCGCGGCAACTCGTCCTGCCGGCTTTCACCGACTACTGCGTCTACTACCATCGCCTGATCATCGACCGCGGCAACCGCATCTTCCTGTCCTATGACTACTGGTCGACATACTGGTTCTACCGCAACGACCAAGCCAAATCACGCCGCGCCCTGATGATGTCCCCGGACGGCGGCCAAAAATGGCGCCTCGCCTCCGACCAGGACGTGCGCGGAAAACAATAATGAACCACCGACGGACACCGACAGGCTCGCCAACCAGCATCCGTGCGCATCGGTGTGCATCGGTGTCCATCTGTGGTTAAAAAAATGGCGTCTGGCCACCGTCCTCGCCTCAGGCGCCGTTCAGGGCAGGAGAAGCCGTTCCGGCGAGGCATAGACATACGGCGCCCGGCCCTTGGGGAAGGACAGGATGAAATTCTGGCTCCAGGAGACTGGCGATTCCTCGAACTGCACCTTGACGATGCCGTCCGGCAGATCAATCGAGACCGGCCCCTGGCGTTTGACATGGACCTTCTCGCCGTCATTGAGCGAGTGGATGTGCGATTCGGTTTCCTGCAGGGCGACTTTCAGGACGGGGTTGCCGCGGTCCCGGCCGGGGACAAACACCGTCTGCGGCCGGAAAAAATACGCCGACTGCCGCGCATCGACGGCAAAAAACGCATTGCCGATGCGGACGCGGTACCAGGCCTGGCCGCCGATGCCGCCGGTCACGACCAAGGCATAAACTCCGGTCGCCGGGGCAATGACCTTGAACGCGTCTTCGCTGTCGGGCGTCACCGCCTCGTTGCGCAGCACGTTCTGGCGGGCATCAAGCAGAACGTAAGCCAAGGCGATGGGCCGCTGCCGGCCGGCCAGGTGCGTCAACGTGACCTGGATGCTTTCACCGGCACGGGCATAAATGAAGATATTCTGCTGATTTCGCAGGACGAAGTCCGCCGTCCCCGTGTTCATGTCGCCGCTGCCGGCGGGAGTGAGGCTGGGAATGACGAGATCGCGGTATTCCAGGGGCGGAACCATGACTTTGGCCGCTTGCCAGGGAATGCGCTTCGGCGTTCCGAGGGTGCCGGCCGCCATGTCCTCGCGCAGGGCCGCATTGGCCTTCCCGTAGGCTTCGAAGTAATCGGCGGCGGTGGCGCTTCCCGGCAGGTCGTAGCCTTTGCGCTTGTTGGTCGCCTCGTCCAGCATGGTCATCACCCACATGGAATAGCCGTCGGTCGCGGCGCCGGCATGGTAGGCCTGGGACGCCAGATCCGCGGCCTCGTAGCTGTTCACCCGGAACCAGGGCACGTGCCGGTTGTTCGGGTTGAAGGCCTTGATCCGATTGTGGTTGGCAACCACGGTTTCGGAAAACCCGCCGCCGTTGTACATGCACCAGTCGTCAAGGATGGCCGGGGCGGCCGGCGTGGCCAGATGCGTGTTGAAGCCCTGGCCGATCCAGCTGTCCCGATACGGCATGTAGCCCAACACCAAAGAGGGATTGAGCGCATGCAGCTCTTCGGCAAATTGCTTCACGGCCAACGCCACGTCCGCCGCGTAGGTCTGCTCATAGTCGGCCTGGGCGCCGGCCGCCAGCAGCGCCGCCTGGCGCTCCAAAGCCGGCATGGAAGCGGAAAATTTCGGCTGGCGGAGGCAGTATGCCTTCCAGGTGTCGTCGTCATAGGATATCAGGGCGGCGATGGTCTCGATGTCGAACTTGAGAGCGGCGATGGGCAGTTCCCGGGACAGCCGGGCGAACTGATAGGCATGGTGAAACAGCTCCCGCCAGAC
>JAKLHU010000268.1 GCA_022709995.1 Verrucomicrobiota bacterium
CCGGCCGGATGCCCCCAGTAGTTGCCCTGACAGTTGAGGGCGCCCGCCACCGTGTTCTGCACCGCGTAGGTGGTGTTGCCGATGAAGGAGTTGCCGGTGATCTCCGACTGTGTCGGCAAGGCATTGACCAGCAGGCCAATGGCGTTGCGAGTAAAGACGGCTTCCCGCAGAGTGAGTTGCACCCCGGTTGAATCGACGACCATGGCTTCGCTGAAGCCGGCGAAGGAGGTGCCCGAGCCCAGGTGGCTGCCCGTCGTCAGACGGCCGTTCTCGCGCAGGCGGATCGCGGAGCGAATCGGATAATTCTCCCCGCCGGGATAGCGCGTCTGCAGGAAACAGCCGTTCAAGACCAGGCTGGCGCCGCCTTCCACCGCGAAAATCCGCGAACGCCAGGGCTGGTAGTTCGACGGGTGACTGCTGTAGGCGTTAAACTGGCAAGCGGTGAAACGGCCGCTGCCGTTGTCCGTCAGGCGGATGATGTCCGAACCATCCCTCGCCCCGTTGCTGGCGTTGTCATCCCAATACCCGCGCAGCACGAAACGGCATTGGGACGCCACCATGTCGCCTTTAACCAAGAAGGTCGCCTGCGGGTCGAGAGACGGGCTGTTCTGGTTGTCCACCACCGTCCCGTCGCCCAGAGTCAAACGGGCGCCCGCTTCAATCGTCGTCACGCCGTAATCCGGAATGAACTCCAGGCGGATGCCGGCCGGCAGAGTGAGGTTCGAACTGAGCGGGTAGCCGCCTCCGATTTCCAGGTCGCGGGCGTTATTGGCAAATGTCAGGGCCGGCTCGCCGGCCAGAGATTGCAATCCGTAGCTGAAGATGGCCGCCTGCACAAAGCCTTCCAAATGGCTGGCCCCGCGGGCGCCGGGAACCAGTATCTTCGAGGTCTGGGAATTGTTGACAATGGCGTAACGGCCCATGTAGCCGCCGCGGGACGTCGTCGTCACGATCGACGTGTTGTCCAGCACCAGGGTCGAACTGCCGTTCAAGGTGACCAGGCGGGTGCCGCGGTCGGCATAGGGACCGCCTTTGTTGATGGCAAACCGGGAATCATTCAATTCGAGACGACCCTGGTTCTCCATATAAAAGAGAGCTCTGGTCTCGCCAAGTTCAAGATCGGCGTCCAGATCGTCGCAGCGGACATTTCCCGACACTTCGAACCAGCCGTTGCCATAAACATAACTACTGGTCTTCAGCAGGCATCCCGGCGCAAAGTCCAGCCGCCGCCCGGCCGGGACGATGATCGCGTGCGTATCACCGGAACCATTGATATAAAGCCACGGACAGGTGATGACCTTGTCCGCCGCCAGGGTCACTTTTCCGCCGGTGGCGACGTTGAGCCGGAGGCCGGAGGCGCAGTTGGCCAGCAAGCTGTCCAAACTGACGTAGGGCAAGTTGTTGATGGAAGTGCAGTAAATGGCCGCATCCGTGAAGTTGGCAAACGAACACGGCCGCCCACCGTAGCTCTCAAAGCGCGCCTGGGCGTTCTCCGTGATCCTGACCCCGATACTGACGACCTTGTAGCTGCCCGTGCCGTCAGCTCCGATAAACGCGCAGCCGCTGACCAGGACATTGCTGGCACCTGACAAGTGCAGGAAGTTGCCGTAGGTGTTGGCATAGTGCTGGTCGCCGCCGTAGAAATCGCATTGCGTGAAGAAGCCGACGCCGTTGTTCTGGAAGCGGATGAAGGAGTTCTGCTCGTAATGCACCCCAAACCGGAACACGGTCTCGGTCGCCCGGAATTCGCCATCCACCACGAAGGTCTTTTCGCCGCGGTTGTTGTAAACCCTGGATCCGGCCGGGAAAACCAGCCTGCTGCCGGCCGGCACGGTGACGAAGTTGCCGTCGGAAATCTGCAGCCGGTACGGCAGTGCGCGCATGGTGACATGGCCGTTGACGGTGTAGCTGCCCGGCAGCGCGACATAACTGGCGTCGTCGAACGTCATGCCCGTCGTGCTGATCTGCGGGTTGAAAATCTGCGGCCAGGTGGCGACGACGGCGTCCTGGGTGCTGGCGAACTCAATCGAATCCGACACTAGGACGCCGACGTCAGTCAGCACCAGGCCGTAGGAGCCGCCCGTAATCCGCATCCGCGACAGAAACAAGTTGCCGATGGTGTTGGCGACAACCGCGTAGTTGCAGCCTTCGAAATCCGCGCCGTCTACGCGCAGGTCGACCGCCGAGGTGTGCACAATCGTCCGGTTGCAGGTGACGAAGCGGGTGCGCCGGCCGGCCGGCGTGCCGTCGTGCGTGCCGATCGTCACTTTGGCATTGCCGACCGTGCGGACCGCGTTCTGCATCCGCCGGGCATCCCCTGGCACATTCTGAAACAGACAGCCTTTGACTTCCAGCACCGCGTTCTCCGCGCCCCGCACGGCGCTGCCGGTGTAATAGTCGTCCCAACTATTTTGGTCATGCCCGAAGAAGAATTGGCAGTCGGTGACCTTCACGGTGCCGGAACCGATGGCATTGAGCAAACAAGTCCAGCCATTCTGAACATCTTCGAAACGCACCCCGGTTGCTTCCACCGTGCCTTTGACGACAAACATGTCGTTATTATATTCCTTGGCGTCGAGGATGGTGCCGGGCTGCAAAATCAGCTTGCCGCCCGCTTCGATGGTGACCGGGTTGGCGACGTGGTAATGCCCGACCGGCAAGGTGACTTCGGTCGTGATCTTGTTGCCGGGCCAGCTGATATCCTGCTCGGCCAGCAGATTCCAGTTGCAGCCCGTGAAGGTGACGGCGGACACATTTTGGCCGGCCTGCGCGCCGGAGACATGCACGCCGATGTTCTGGTTGCTGATCGCGCCGCTGATGGTCATGCCGGTGTACGCGCTGGCATACACACCGACCTGGATGCCGACCGGCCCCGTCTGGTCGATGGCGATGTTGGTCAACGTGAACTGATTGCCGGCCGGAATCTGCAGGGCGCGCTCATAATCAAGGAAAGAGCAGTTGTCAACCGTCAGGCTGACGGCGGCGTTGTTCAGAAAGACACCGTACTTGCCGCTGGCAAAATCCGTGCCGCCCAGCTGGGCCGCGGTCGTCGATTCGCAGTACACGGTCTCGGGAAAACCCACGACGCTGGAGCGCGTCGGGCCGGCGGCGGTCATGACCAGTCTCGCCGTGCCCTGGGTCCAGATGGCGCGGTTGACCGTCGCCAAGCTGGAAGGGGCATGTTCCAAGGTAATTCCTGACCAGGTCAGGGTCGCGGCCCCGCGCGCCAGAAAGACTGCCGTCGTCGTGCTGACCGCGCCGCCGGCGTCGACCGTGACGCCGCAACCGGTGAACGTCGCCTGGCCGTTGTCTTCCAAAAGGATCGGCTGGGGGACGTTGTCACGCGTCTTCAGGGCCAGCTCCGCATCCGTGGCCAGCAGCGTCCCGCGCACCACGAACGTGCTTTTGTTGTTGTAGACCGAGGCGACCGTGACGCCGGCGCCAATGGTCAGGGTCTTCCCGGCCGGAATGATGACCGGTTCGTTGAGATTGTCAATCCGGTAAACCGCACCGGGAACATTCCAGACCGCATCGGCGGCCAGAGCGCCGCCCGGCACCACGATGTCCGCCCCGGACCCCCGGCCGGAGAGCAAAAACAAAAACAACAGAAAGGTCACAACCACAAACCGTAGAGATGATCTCTGGCTCATAACTACCTCCAAGCAAAAGTACGAGGACCTTGCTGTCAAAATTATTTCCGGGTCCGGACGGACCGTGCGTCACATCATGGCAGGACTCCCAAGCCAACGGCCTGCCGGAGCAGGCAAAACGGATGATTTCAAACGGCAGCGAGGGTGTTTTCTCCCTTGTTTTAATGTCGTTGCATACATTATATCATTATATTTATATGCTGCAATGTAACGCAACAAATAATTTTTACTCTGCACCTGGCCAAAGTCGTCTTCATCGGCGGGTAACCAGTCACCCATTGAAACGGGTGGCCGCAGTGGTCTGGCGCGCCTAGTAGGCGCCTCAGGCTCTGAGGCGCCCAAGCGTTGCTTCCTCAATAACTCATTCCAATTTGCGTTCAAGATGATTGCAATTATATTATCCACTTCTGACAAAGGCGGCAGACAGTCTGCCGCCGTCA
>JAKLHU010000269.1:0-250 GCA_022709995.1 Verrucomicrobiota bacterium
CACCGCGGAACTGCGCGACCGCGTCCACTGCATCCTCGGCGCCATGCGCGACGCCCTCGGCAAACTCGTCAGCCAGAACAGGCAAGAACACCAGGACATCATCGCCGGCCTCGACGACCAGCTCCGCGGCTTCTTCTCCAACGCCCCTCCCGCCGCCGCCGAAGACTGGCGCCGGGACCTGCCCGGCGCCCTGAAAAAACTCAAAGACGCGCTCCGCAACTTCGACCAGGCGCCCATTTCGACCATCCAC
>JAKLHU010000269.1:260-4080 GCA_022709995.1 Verrucomicrobiota bacterium
AAAACGCCTTTGAGAGCGGCATCCGCTACGGCCTGGAACCGCGCACCGACATCTCGGCGGTCACCAACGACATCATCCACGACTTCGCCCGCACCCTGCTGTACCAGGCCAGCGCCCGGCGCGTCCGCATCTGCACAACCCTCGACATCACCCCCGGCACCCTGCTGAACGCCATCCAGCCAGTGGCCAGAAATATCGACACGACCATCGACTGGGGCCTGGAGCCCGCCGCCCGGAACGACCCCAAAAAAGCTCTCGACGACCTGGAAAACACCATCGGCGAACACCTGGAAAGCATCAAGTCGGACGATTTCTGGAAACTCTGCCCCGCCCTCCCCGGCCACCTGCTCAACAAAAAAGCCACCGTTGAGCTTTCCCCATCGGCGCTGGCGGCCTTCCGGAATCTCCTCCGGCGCGACACCCCCGTCAAGGAGGGGCAGTTCCAGACGTTCACAACCGCGGCGCTGACAGCCGGCATCAACAAGGGCAAATCCGAAGGCAAGGCCCTGGCCGCGAAAATCTCCGCCGGGGCCCACCGCGCATTCACCGCCCCCTTTGACGCCTTGGCGACCGACCTGCCCCGCTACCGCACCCTCGTCCACTTCCAGGCCGCCCAGTATTTCCACGCCGTACTGGCCATCCGCAAATCCCGCGACAACTTCCTGACCTTCAACGACATGCTGACAGAGCTCAACAAACGCCTGAACGACCAGGACGGCGACCGTCTGGCGGATGTCATCCGCGCCAAATACGACTGCGCCCTGGTGGACGAATTCCAGGACACCGACCCGGTTCAATTCAATATCTTCAACCGTATCTTCGGACCGTCCGGCCCCCATGCCTTCTTCATGATCGGCGACCCCAAGCAGGCGATCTACAGCTTCCGCGGCGGCGACATCTTCGCCTACCTGAAAGCCTGCCAAAACGTCCCCGCCGAACGACGCTTCTCCCTGGCGACCAACTTCCGCTCCTCCGACGCCTACATCGACGTCCTCAACGCCTTCTACGAGAACGCCACTCCACCGCCTTTCGTCCGCGATGACATCGCCTTCACCACCATCCTCAAGCCGGCCGGCAACGGCAAGACCTTCACCCGCGCCGGCCAGACCATCGCCAACCCGCTGACCGTCGGCACGTTTGCCAACAAGGACCTGGCGGCGAAAGACACCGTCGCCAAAATCATCGCCACCGTCGCCGACCCCGACCTGGCCATCACCCTGGACGGCGTCTCCCGCCGACCCCGCTACCGCGACATGGCCGTCCTCGTCCGCAGCGGCAAAGACGGCAGCGCGATTGAAAAGCTGCTCCAAAACCAGGGGATTCCCGTCGTCTGGACCAATGCCGGCAACATCTTCTCGACCCCGGAAGCCGATGAACTGCTTGATCTCATGACCGCCGTCACCCATTACAACGACAGCCGACTGATCACCAAGGTGCTGGCCTCGCGGCTGTTCGCCGCCACCGCCGACGACCTGCTGGCCCTGCGCGACGCCATGCCGGCCATACAGCTGTATTTTGAACAACTCCACGAGCAGTGGTCGAAAAAATCCTTTCTGGCCATGTTCCGGACCTTTCTCGAACAGCCGCACGCCCACGGCAGATCTTGGCTCACCGACGTCAATCAAGACGCCTTCCCGGCAACCGACAGCCTGGCCCAGCTCCTGGCCAAACAGCCCAGCGGCGCCCGAACTCTCACCAATTTCATCCACCTGGGCGAGAAACTCCATCAGAACGCCACCCAAAGAAGCCTCGGCCCCGAAAGCCTGATCACCTTCCTGAAAAACCGCAGCCGCAACTCGTCCACGACGGCCTGCGACAGCGGCGAGCCCGACGAGGACGACGAAGCCCTGGCCCTGCGCATGGCAACCCAGCATGACGCCGTCCTCATCATGACCCTGCACAAAAGCAAAGGCCTGCAATTCCCCTTCGTCTTCCTCCCGCACCTGCCGGCCGTGACGCCGGACGAGCGCGACATCCTCTACCATGACGAGAGCGGAAACCGCTGCCTGGACCTGACCCCGTCGCGCGCCCACCAGACCGCCTGCGAACAGGAAGCCCTGCAGGAAAACCTGCGCATCCTCTATGTCGGCCTCACCCGCGCCATCTTCGCCTGCCACGTCGCCTATGCCGACAAGTCTTCCTCCCTGTCCCCGCAAGTCTACCTGCAATCACGCCTCGCTCCCTGGCTGACTGGCCCCACCCCCGTCGCCGTCACCCCGGCGCCGCCACCGCCAACCGCCAGCCAACTTTATCCGGCGCTGACCTTCACCGAGCAGGACGCCGGCAGGCTCCAGCCCGGCTGGCGGACCTGCAGCTTCACCAGCCTGGCCCACTGCACCCCGCCGCCAACAGACCTGCTCCCCGACCCCGCCGCCGCAACCGCACCGGCCGCCCGCCCTGGCAGTGACGACGACAACGGGGACGGCCGCCCGGATGACGAGGGCGACGAGGACGACGGCAGCACAGGGCTGGCCGGCCCCGCGGCTGGCTCGACCGCCGCCGGCGCCATCCCCTTCCCGGAACGCGAGCCGATCTTCCAGTTCCCGGCCGGCAAACGCGCCGGCCTGTTCTGGCACTGCATCTTCGAAAACCTCGATTTCCAGGGCCACGACCATGACCGCGAAGACGCGCTGACCGCGCAACTTGACCAGTATTCCCTGCTGCCCATGCAGCCGGAACGCCGCGAACGCCAGCGGCAGGCCTTCTTCACCATGACCAAAGGCATCCTCGGCAACACCCTGCCGGACAACTTCCGCCTGGCCGACGTCCTCCCGACCCGACGGCTGACCGAACTGCGCTTCCTGTACCGCCTGCGCAACGGCTTCCACAGCCCGAAGTTAGCCGACACTCTCCGCCAACACGGCTTCGCCGTCCCCGAATCATGGAACGCTTCCTGCCAGCCGGGAACCGCCATGACCGGCTCCATCGACCTGCTCTTCCAAGCCCCAAACCATAAATTCTACCTGCTGGACTGGAAAACAAACTGCCTGGACGGCGACCCGGCCAACTTCAACACCGCCCGCCTGCACCGGGAAATGGACGCCAAATTCTACCATCTGCAATACCTGATTTACACCGTCGCCTTCGCCGAATTCCACCGTTCCCGGACTGGCCAGGCCATCACGGGCGACCTCTACGACAACATCTTCGGCGGCGTCTTCTACCTGTTTGTCCGCGGCATCGTCCCCGAGGCCAATGCCAATGGCTCGCCCCGCGGCGTCTTTTTCACCCGGCCGCCCTTCACCCTCATTGAAAACCTCCGCGAACACATCGGCATCACCCAACTCCCGCCTGGACCGAACCCACCCAACGCCCCCGTTAACCGCCCATGACCTCTTTCCAACACACTCGCGACAACCGTGAATTCCTCCCGGTCGACTGGGAATTCGGCGACCTCCTCGCCCGCCAGACCAGCGCCGACGACAGCGAGGAAATCGCTTGGCTCGGCGCCATGGCCATCGCCGCCGTCCGCCAGGAACACAGCTGCCTTGACCTGGAGGCCTGGCACCAACGCCCCCGGTCCGGCGACCTTGACGCCCCCCTGCCGTCGCCGTTCACCCCCCATGAATGGCTCGAACGCCTCGAACGCCTGCCGGACATCGCCTCGGCAGACCCGAGCCGGCGGACGCCGCTCGTCATCGTCCCCGATCTGAAACTTGTCTACCTCCATAAATACCGCCAGTATGAACTGACCATCGCGGCCTTCATCCGGCGCACCCAGGCCACGGTGGTGCCGGTCTTTTTCGCCGGGCACAATGGCCCGCTCTTCAACCTGGCGGGGCTCATCCATCCGCGGCTGCGCACGCTCATGCTGCCGCAG